>CAMCWM010000061.1 GCA_945882215.1 Akkermansia muciniphila
AGCGGCGTGACGGACATCGATGCGAACACGCAGGAGCTGGCACGAACGATTGCGGCGGTGATTCATGCCGAAACGGGCCGCCACATCCATCTCGTGGTGTGCCGCCTGCACCGCAGCAAACTGGACGCGAATCGCGACCTCGCCGAGGCCGCGCAAGGCAACGCGTCGGCTGAGCAGGCGTGGCAGGAGCATCACGCGTTCATCGAAACTGCCTGTGAAGCAGCGGTGAGGCAGTTTAGCGTGGCATTTTTGATCGATCTGCACGGTCACGGGCATGCCGATCCACGCGTGGAACTGGGTTATCTGCACAACGCGCTCGATCTGGCCGATTGCGACGAGGCGCTGAATGAATCGAGCTATGTGAACGCCAGCAGCCTGCGCTGGATCGTTCAACGCGGCGAATTGAGCCACGTTGAACTCCTGCGCGGCCCGCTGAGCCTCGGCGCGTTGCTTGAGGCGCGAGGATTCCCCGCCACGCCAAGTCCGCGCATGCAGGTGCCGACTGAGCCGTTCTTTCGCGGCGGTTACACCATCGTGCGGCACTGCAAGGCTGACAAAAACGTCACTGGCTTGCAGATCGAGGCCAATCGCCCCCGCTTGCGTGACACGGCGGAGAATCGCCTGCGCTTTGCAAACGCACTGGTGAGCACTCTGCGAGAATACCTCCCCGCGCATCTTGGCATCAACCTGTCCGGCGAGCCGGAGTCAAAGGAATGCCAGCGGGTGCAAGCGAGCCTGGCTCCCGCGCAGTAGATCGCGCCAGCAACGTCCTCACCCATTTTGGTGAGGTGCCGCCTCAAGCCATGGCACCGCGACTGCTAAATGAATGCACACCCCTCAATGTGCATGGACCCCTCACTCAAAACGAACGCGCTTGCTTTGCTGGCGCCACAGCGCGGTCATTGGCGCGAATTCGCCCTCGCCCTCGTCATCACACTGGCCTTTTGCCAGGCTGCTTGGGCACAAACCACGACTTACTGGGATGGCAGCGACACTGGCGCAGGATCCTCCTGGGGAGTCTCCGCCAACTGGGCAGGCGATGTCATACCGTCGAACGCCAGCAACTCGCATGTGGTCATCGACAATCGCAACGGCACGGGCACCATCTCAACGCTGTCCATCAGCGCCGCACGGACGCTGGGCACCATCACCTTCGACAACATCAACGCGAAGCTTTCCACGACACTCAATGTGGACACCAATTTCTCTGGAACGACCGACCGCATTCTCACCCTGCACGGCGGCATCACGCTGCAAAACACGGACACCAGCGTCGTGTTTCGCGGAAACAATGGTGTGCTGACCATCAGTCTGGCGGCGGACAATGTCTTCGCCACCTCCTCAAACTCGCTGCTCAGGATCAATGACGAGGCGGTCGTGACAGGAGCCGGAAAAATCACCAAGACCGGCACGGGCACGCTTTACCTTGAGGGCACCAACTCGTACCTGGGCGGCACAGACATCCAAAGCGGCACGGTGCAGGTCGGACGTTCCGAATCTCTGGGCGCTGGAAACGTCAAGCTCGGCAGCGTCGGGGGCGGTGATGCCTCGCTCGTCGGCATTTACGCCGGATACACCCAGTCAAACAACATCGAGGTGATAGCAGGCAGCGGCGGCACTCTGACGCTGGGTTACACGAGCACCTCGACCGAATTCTCCACCAGTTTCACCGGCGCGATCACCTTGAATGACAATCTCGTGATCTTTGGGAACTCAGGAGCCGGGCTTGGCCTGCGTGTCCGCGGGGAAATCACAGGAACCCATGGCATCACCAAAACAGGAAACGGGCGCGTGCGGATCGAAGGCGGTAACGCAGGCTACAGCGGCACCACCACGATTTCGGCGGGGATTCTGCAGGTCGGCAATGGCAGCACGACCGGCACGCTTGGCAGCGGAAACATCGTCAACGACGCGTCCCTCATCCTGAACCGCAGCGATTCCTTCACGTTCAACAACACCATGAGCGGCTCCGGATCGCTGACCAAGGCCGGTGCTAGCACCGTTACCATCAGCAATGGCTCTAACGCCTACTCTGGCGGCACGACCATCGCCGCCGGGACGCTGCGCATTGGCCAGTCCGACTCTCTCGGCGCGAACTCGGGCGTCGTGACCATTGGCAGCAGCAGCGGCGGAAACGCCTCGCTCGTCAGCTACCTTGCCGGCTGGACTTATGCGCAGGACATCGTCGTGGCCACAGGCACAGGCGGCACGCTGACACTGGGGCACTCCAGCACTGCGACCTTAAGCTCGCGCTTCACCGGAAACATCACTTTGAACGACAACCTGGTCGTGAGCAGCGTCGCGCCAGACGGGTTCGCCATGCGGCTTGAAGGCGTGATAGACGGGGCCGGGGGCATCACCAAAACGGGTGTTGGAACCACCCGTCTTGAAAACGCGAACACCTACTCTGGCGGCACCACCGTCAGCGCGGGTTCGCTTCTTGTCACCAACACCTCCGGCTCTGCCACGGGCAGCGGCGCGGTAATGACCAGCGCCAGCACCATCCTCGGGGGCACGGGCTCGATCTCCCCGACTGGCACAAACAGCGTCACCATTGGCGGCAGCGTGGCCCCAGGCTTGAGCGGAGCGGCGGGAACGCTCACGTTCACTCCTGCGGATGGCAATGTGACCTTTCAAAGCGGCGGTAGCGTGGCCTTTGAGCTCTTTGGCAATGGCAGCAACGACAAGATCGTGCTCAACGCCTCAGGCTCCGGTGTGATCGACTTCTCAGCGCTCACCGCTGGCAGTCTCGGTGTGACGTTTGCCGCAGGCTACACGCCTGCCCTGGGCCATTCCTTTGATCTGCTCGACTGGTCTGTCGCGGGCATCCGCGGATTGAGCGCCAGCCTGCTCAATGCGAGCACGGCTGGCTTTGATCCCTCCTGGATGTGGGATACTTCGGCCTTCGCGAGCGATGGTGTGATCACGATTGTGCTCGTGCCGGAGCCGACGCGGACTTTTCTCGCCGCGATTGGCGTGATGGCGCTCGCTATGCGCCGCCGCAGGTAAGTCCGGCGGCAGTTTCGCCAATATACGCGAGGCTTCTGCGTTGGACATTTGGCACGGAATCCGCGTGTATGGGACGCGCCAACCGCGCGTTACGACAATGACCAAAATTTCCTCCTCGAAACCCCTCAGCAAAAACATTCATCTTCAGCGCTGGGTCGCCAAAATGGCCGCCCTCTGCAAACCAGACAAGATTCACTGGGTGGACGGCTCCAAGGCCGAGTACGACCGCCTGTGCAATGAAATGGTCGATGCGGGCACCTTCACCCGCTTGAATCAGAAGCAATGGCCCGGCTGCTTCTACGCCAAGTCTGATCCGAGCGATGTGGCACGCGTGGAAGAGCGCACCTTCATTTGCAGCAACTCCAAGGAAGGTGCTGGGCCGACGAACAACTGGATGAACCCCTTTGAGATGAAGGAGAAGCTCCGCAAGCTCTTCAACGGCTGCATGAGAGGCCGCACGATGTATGTGCTGGCCTTCAGCATGGGGCCGGTTGATTCGCCGATGTCACAGATCGGCGTGCAACTCACCGACTCGCCGTATGTGGTGGTGAACATGCGCATCATGGCGCGCATCGGGAAGAAGGTCTTTGAGAAGATCGACAAGTCTAAGAAGCGCGTCGTGCCGTGCATGCACACCATCGGCGCACCGCTCAAGAAAGGCCAGAAGGACGTGGCCTGGCCCTGCAACAAGGATAAGTACATCGTTCACTTCCCCGAATCGCGCGAGATCTGGAGCTACGGCAGCGGCTACGGCGGCAACGCGTTGCTCGGCAAGAAGTGCTTCGCCCTGCGCATCGCCTCCGCGATGGCGCGTGACGAGGGCTGGATGGCTGAGCACATGCTCATCCTCGGTGTCGAAGATCCGAAGGGCAAAAAAACGTATGTCGCGGCGGCGTTCCCGAGCGCCTGCGGCAAAACGAACTTCGCCATGCTCATTCCGCCGAAGTACTTCGCCGACAAGGGCTGGAAGATCTGGACCGTGGGCGATGACATCGCGTGGATCAAACCCGGCGCGGATGGACGGCTGCATGCGATCAATCCCGAGGCCGGTTTCTTCGGCGTGGCTCCTGGAACGAGCGACAAGACGAATCCCAACGCCATGGCCTCGCTGCGGAAGAACACCATCTTCACCAACGTGGCGCTCACACCTGATGGTGGCGTGTGGTGGGAAGGCATGACCGACACGCCGCCCGCCAAATGCACTGACTGGCAGGGCAATCAATGGACGCCCGAAATCGCGAAGGAAAAAGGTGTGAAGGCCGCGCATCCGAACTCACGCTTCACCGCACCCGCCTCGCAGTGCCCCACGATTGATCCCGATTGGGAAAAACCCGAGGGTGTGCCGATCAGCGCGATCATTTTCGGCGGTCGTCGAGCCACCACGATGCCGCTCGTCTATCAGGCCTTCAACTGGAGCGGCGGTGTGTACACCGGCGCCACGATGGGCAGCGAAATGACCGCCGCCGCCGCTGGCACGATTGGCAAAGTGCGCCGCGACCCGATGGCCATGCTGCCCTTCTGCGGCTACAACATGGGCGACTACTTCCGCCACTGGATCAGCATGCAGCGCAACCTGAGCGAAACACCGCGTGTCTTTAATGTGAACTGGTTCCGCAAGGACGCCGACGGCAAGTTCCTCTGGCCCGGCTTCAGCGAAAACATGCGCGTGCTCAAGTGGATCGTCGATCGCTCCAACGGCCACGGCAAATCCAAGGAAACGCCCATCGGCTGGGTGCCGCACTACTCGGACATCGACTGGAAGGGTCTCGACTTCTCGAAGGAGAAGTTCGAGGAGTTGCAGCACTTCGACCGTGCCGCCTGGCGTCAGGAAATCCTCTCGCATGAGGAGCTGTTCCTCGATCTGAAGACGCATCTGCCCAAAGAGCTGATCTACGAGCGCGAGCTGCTGATCTGCCGGATGTAGATTCAGCTTTCAGGTGCTGGAACAGACGCGGGATGGCTTCCACGCATGCCTGCAACCACGCAGGTGCGTGGCTGTTTTGACGCATGCTGCAAGTCTCCCTCGGGCCGTCCGTATTGCAGACGGGCTTGGCTGACGAAATGAAACAACCGATCAAGACGAACAAGAAAAAGGTTCAAGGCACCGGCAGGGCGTCTCGGCCCCGTCCATCATCCGCGATCTCTGCCATGAGAAAGCATGCGCAGGCAGGAATCGGCGTTGACCGCCCGCCGCCTCAGATCTGCGGAAACACGGGGGATCAGCAACTCGCCACCATCTATGATCATGTCAGCACCATCCTCTTCAGCATCGCCATCGAGCCGCGCAGCAGGTTTCGCTTTGTCTCTGTGAATCAGGCGTTCCTGGATGCCACAGGCATCGGGCGTGAGCAGATCGTCGGCCGACTGGTTCAGGATGTCATTCCTGAGCCCTCCCGCTCGCTGGTCTTGAAAAACTACCGCGAGGCTGTCCGCACGAAGAAAACCAAGCGTTGGGAGGAGGCGATGGCTTATCCATCTGGACCATGCCATGGCGAAGTCACGGTGACACCTGTCTGCGACAGCAAAGGCAGGATCACGCATCTGGCGGGAGTGGTTCATGACATCACTGGAAGAAAGAGAACGGAGATGGCGCTTCAAGAAAGTGAGGAGCGCTACCGACGCATCGTGCAAACCGCGGAAGAAGGCATCTGGACGATCGATGCCGCGTCACTGACAGACTACGTCAATCCCAAGATGGCACAGATGATGGGCTACAAGGTGGAGGAAATGATCGGACGTCCGATCGACGATTTTTTGGACGACGAAGGGCGTGCCATGCTGGCCAGACTGATCAAACGCCGCAAAGGAGGCATTGCCGAGCAGTTTGAGTTCAAATACCTGCGCAAGGACGGCTCCAAGCTGTGGGCTTTTGTCTCCACCAATCCCATCATGGATGCCAAGGGCGTTTATGTGGGCGCGATGGCGCTGCTCACGGACATCAGTGCGCGCAGAGAGGCGGAGACAGCGATGCGTGAAAGCGAGGAACGTTACCGCCTGCTGGCCGATCACTGCGACGACATCGTGGGCCTCCATGACACGAAGGGCAACTGCCTCTACCTCAGCCCATCTTATTACCGCAAGACCGGTTGGACTCCTGATGATCTCCGCCGCAAGAACTGGCGGTCCCGCATCCATCCGGAAGACCTCCCCGATGTCGAAAGTGCCCACAGGGCCAATCTGGCTGGCAAATCCACTCTGGTCGAATACCGCCTGCGGTGCAAGAATGGCTCATGGCTATGGTTCGAGACAAGTTGCAAACCGATTTCCGGCGCCCATGGCAAAGTCTGGCGCTTGCTTGTCTGGTCGCATGACATCACCGAGCGCAAGCTCGCGGAGGCCAGCTACCGGCGGGAGCTGAAGTTCAATGAGACGCTCGTCAATCACACCTCTGTCATCATCGTGCTGCTGGACAGGGAAGGCTGCATGGATTTTGTGAACGAAGCCACCGTTAAGATCCTCGGATACAGCCGGAAGGAGCTCCTGAACCACACGCCTTGGGATGTGGGGATCATGAGCGCGGATGAGAAAATCCGCGCGTGGGAGCGGCTGCAGGTGCTGCTCAAAGGAGGTTACAATCCGCCTCGTGAGACCATCCTGACGGCGAAGAATGGCGAGGATCATGTCTTCTCCCTTTCCAGCATTGCCACACTTGCGCCGGATGGCACGGTTGACCGAATCATCGTGACCGGCACAGACCTCACTGAGCGCAACCGCATGCAGCGGGAGATTCTCAGAATCTCCGAGCAGGAGCAGGCGCGCATCGGGCATAATCTTCACGATGGCATCGGGCAGACCATGACCGGCGTGGCATCCCTCATCGAAGCACTCGAAGGCGAGCTCGAAGGCCGGCAGCGCAGCAGCGCTGTGCGCATTCGGCAGCTTATTCAGCAGGCGATCCAGGAAGTCCGCCGCATGTCCCACAGCATGTCACCCGCCGCAGTGAAGAATCGTGGTCTTGGAGGTGTCCTCCAGTTGCTGTCCGAAACAATTCGCATCAACCATCGCACGGCCTGTGCTTGCGAGGTCGATCCGGGCATTCATCTTCGAGACCCGGAGATGGAGGTGCATGTTTATCGCATCGCCCAAGAGGCCGCCAACAATGCGGTCAGGCACGGGAAACCCGCCAAAATCACGATTTCACTACGGCACATCGGAGATAAGGAGTGCGTGCTGAAGATCGAAGACAATGGTTCGGGCATTTCCAAGACCAAAGCGAAGATCAGTCAGGGCATCGGATTGCAGGTCATGGACTACAGGGCAAATCTCATTGGAGGCATTCTGAAAATCACATCCGGTCCTCGAGGAGGAGTTAGTGTGACCTGTCGCTTTCCTTGCGCATGCATTTCGGCGGAGAAGCCCTGATCCCAGTGCTTGCATGATTCATGCAGGCAGGCCGAGTTCATTCCGGATGGAAGCATTGCTTCGTCATCGTCACCTCCGACTTCATGCCGCTGCGCTACGCACTCGCAGCGAAAGGAATCGTCACTCTGGCCCGCACACACAGCCGCGATGCCGATGATGTGGCCAAGGGCTGCGACTTCTTCGACGGAGTCGTCATTCCGTATGCGGAAGACGTGGAACTGATCAAACGCCACGCCGCCGTTTATCGTCCTCTCAATGGCGAGGCGCTCGAACGTGCATCAAGGAAGGCAAATGGCCGAGCGACAAGACCCGCGATTACATCGCTGAAAAATGCGCCAGCACGCTCTTCGTGCCAATGATCGAGTCAGTGAAGGCCCCGTGGAGAACCTCGACGCCATCTGCTCCATCCCCGGCGGAAGTGTGATTTTCATCGGCCCGAACGACAGCAGCCTGCTGAAGGACATCATGACCACGACCTTCACGGCGCTACGAAAAGGCTGATCATTCCACCTGAGGCGATGAACCGGGCGCTCCGGCAGCGTAAATGAACCATGCAACTTCGCCTGGCTCTTCTTCTGTGTGCTTCATTCATTCTTCATTCTGCTTCTGCGGAGGAGATCAAAGACGGCCAATTCGCCGTCACCTCGAATCTGAAAGCCGGGGTCGCGAAGATCGACATCACTCCGCCCGATGCCATGGCAGTCAAGATCGTGGGGCATGTTCGGCAAGTCACAGGCGTGCGCGATCCGCTGCGGGCGGGCGTTTTGATCTTGGATGATGGTGAAACGAAGGCCGCCATCGTCACGCTGGACACCATCGGCGCGTGGGAGGACATGGTGCGTGACGCGCGTGCGCGGATCGAGGCCGAGACCGGCGTTCCGGCCGCGAACATCCTCGTCGCGGCCTCGCACAATCACTCCGGGCCGGGGTACGTCGAGAACATGCGCTGGGCGGCCGATTTGATCAAAAAACTTGGCACGGCGGCCAAACAAGCTGCTGAGAGCATGAAGCCGGTGAACATCGGTTACTGCGAGGAGACCATCAGCTTCGGCATCAACCGCCGCAAAACCTACGACGGACGTGCGGTGGTCAGTTTGAACCCTGACGGGCCGAATGATCCGCGTGTGAAGGTTCTGCGCTTCGATGACGGGTCCACACTCACGCCGCTGGCCGTGATCATGCACGCCGTTTGCCATCCGTGTTTCTTCACCTGGGGGGACAAAGGCTCGCAGCCTTATCCGAAGGGCTATCCAAAGATGAGCGCCGATTTTCCCGGCGAGGCGCAGACCTTTGTCGAGATGTGTTACGCGAACAAGACGAGCGCATTGTTCATGCAAGGCTGCGCAGGCGACATCCGGCCCAATCTGCCGGGTTATCCGTATCGCTGCGCCGATGAGGCCGACATCCAGTGGGCGGGCCGCGATCTCGGGGGTGCTGTTGCGCGTGCGGCGGCCTTCAGCCTGACACGAGAGCAATTGCGCAAACGCCAGACCTTCTACCCCATTCGCGTCGCCAGCGAGATCGTTGAGCTTCCCGGCAAAGAAGGGCCGGTGCGAGCTGAACTCATGGCGATGAAGATCGGCCCATTCCTGCTGCTCACGATGCCTGGCGAGCCGATGGTCGAATACGGCTTCAAGCTCGAAAAGGCCATCGCCGATCGTGCCACACCCATCATCGTCGGCTACGCGAACGGCAACATTGGTTACATCGCCACCGCTGAGGCGCACACCGTCGGCGGCTACGAGCCCAACCGCTCCATCCTCAAGCCTGAAGCCGAGGCAGTGATCTTAAAACAACTCGGCGCTCTCGCAGATCGTGTCGTGGGCGATGTGTTCGAGAGCTTCTCGAAACATCCGAAGGACATGCAGAAGCGCGATGCCGAGGAAAAAGCTCGGCTTCAATCTGCACCACCGGCCAAACCTTGATTTTTTCATCAATATGACCCACCCGCTCGTCTCATATCCCCAACTCTCCGATACCCCAACATCTCACCTCCCCTTCAGCCCGTGCGTCATCGTTGGCGATTTGATCTTCGTCTCCGGCCAGGCCTCAGTCGATCAGGCTGGCAACATCGTGAGCGACACCTTTGAAGGCGAGTTCCGCCGCAGCATCGAAAACGTGCGCAAGGTGCTCGAAGCAGCGGGCAGCGATCTCGCGCACGTCGTGCAGACACGAAACTACGTCCGCGATACCGAGGACGTGGCGCTCTACAACCAGCTCTACCGCGAATACTTCCCGCAGCCCTCGCCTGCGCGCACCACCATCACCAACTGCCTGCCGCCCTCGCTCAAATACGAGGTCGAGGCCATCGCCGTCCGCAAACCTCAGTAATTGCCATGAACACCAACGAAGCCGCAAGACGCGCCTACTGGGCTGAGCAGATGGAGGCGGGCTACGCCATTGTGCAGAAGCTGATCAAGTTTCCGGTCAACGAATGCGGCGAGTGCTTCGCCTCCATTCCTGACGCCGCTGCCGCCGCGAAGGTGGAGATGCAATTCTCCACCAGCAAGATCGCTGGCGATCTGGATCGCGTTTACTTCCTGCGCGAAAGCCTCGTGCGCGATGTCATCACCATCGGTCGCGAAATGAACGAGCGCGGTTGGATTCTGAAGATCGAGGACGGCTTCCGCTCGTTGGAGATGCAACGCCAGCTCGTGCGTAAGCCATCGGTCTTCGACACGGTGCTCAAGAAGACCATGTGGGAACTCGGCGGCCAGATTCCGTCGCCGGAGATGATGTTCCGCCGCGCCATCGTGCTCACGGCGAACATGCCGAAGATCGGCGCGCACATGTCTGGCTCCGCCATCGACATCTCGGTCTTCCGCCGCGACGACGGCACCGAGGTCTGGCGTGGTTACCCGTATCTCGAAATGAGCGAATGCACACCGATGCGTTCGCCCTTCGTCGCGCCCGAGCATGTCGCCACACGCCTGGAGATCTGCGCGATGATGGAGAAGCACGGCTTCATCCATTTCCCCTTCGAGTTCTGGCACTTCGACAAAGACGACGCCGGCATGCACATCCTCACCGGCAATCCCGCGCCCTGCCGCTTCGGCCCCGTGAACTGGAACCCGCAGACCAACGAGGTGACTCCAGTGGAAGATCCGCTCGCCTTGCTCAATCCACTGCCTGTGATCGAGCGGGAAATCGCGGAGGCCTTGGAGAGGGCGAAGAATTGAGATTGCGGAAACAACCACGTCACACACCGCCGGTCGTCAACTCATCCAGATGCCGCTGCCGATACGCGGCGGGAGTCAGACCCGTGTGGGCACGGAAGGCACGGGTGAAGGCGCTTTGGTCGTAGAAACCACATTCGAGAGCGATGGCTCCCGCGGTGTGATCCGTGGCGATGAGATCCTGGCAGGCGGCATGAATGCGCTGGTGGATCAGATATCGCATCGGCGGCTCGCCGAGCAGCTTGTGAAAGAGGCGGGTGAACTGCCGCTCCGACAGATGCGTGAGCGCGGCGAGCTTCTTGGTTTCAATGGGCTCGCGAAAGCGTGTGTGCAAATGGCGCAACGCCGGTTCCAGTTGCTGGAAGGGCTGCGCCACGCCTCCGACTTCATGCATGTCGTAGAGCACAAGGGCGACGCCGCAGATGTGACCGCGCGCATCCCGCAGCGGTGAGACGGAGACCACATACCAGTTCAACGGCCCGCTGATGTCCGGCACCATTTGCGAGTAGTAGGTGCGCGTCTTGCCGGTGCGCATCACGCGCCGGTCCTCATCGACGAAGCTGGCCGCCAGCTCGGGTGGAAAGAAGTCGCGGTCCATCTTGCCGAGCATCTGCCATTCATGCTCCAGGTTGAAGATCTTCAGCGTGCGGGCGTTGGCGCAGACGAAGCGGCTTTCCTTGTCCTTGGCCAGGAAGGCGATCATCGGCAGCGTGGCGAAGAGCGCCGAGAGTTGGAGTCCGCCGCCCATGCGTTTGAGAAATGCCTGCTGAAACTGCTGCGCCCGGCGTTGTTCGTTCATGGCCGGAAAATAACAAAGATCACCGTTTCTGACCAATCCATTCAACTGCTGCCGCAGGCATTTCCGCCCTCCATGCCACGCGCGAATCCAGAGAAATCATCGCCGCGCCGCGTTGATGAACTCATCCAGCTTGTTCAGCACGTCCTGCATCTGGCTCTGGTTGTAATTGAAGTCCGCGCTCTGGCCCAGCGTGCTCACGCCATTCGTATTGTTGCTCGTGCCAGTGATTGTCTTCTCCACGCCCCAGGCCAGCCGCGCCAGCACATGCACACCGGGGATGGTTTCACCACCTTCGATGCGGCTGATGGTGTCCCGCGACACACCACACTTCAGCCAGAGCGCATACATGCTGAGTCCAGTCGCCTCCCGCAGTTCCTGCAGCCGACGCGGCAGCCGCTCGCGGATGCGCTCGGCGTAGTCATGGGCTTCATGATGGTCGGGCGTGGCGGGCATGACTGGACTCAACTATTTTCCCGGCATCGTTTCGGCGCAGATGAGGCTCGGCTCGACACTTGGGGTTACCATGAGCGCACGCCGGGGAAGGGTGGCGCGTAACGGTTGTGAGTCGAGACGGCATCGGCCTCGGACACCAGGGCCATGACCTGATCTCGCTGCGGGACGTGGACCACCTCGTAGGCCAGCCATGCCTGCCACTTGTCTTTGCGCTGTTGGCGCATCGCTTCCAGCAGGTCAACGCCGGGCGGACCGAATTGCAGCAGGGCATTGCCCACCACACGCCAGCCGAAGGCGGCATCGGTGCGGTGGCAGCCGTCGCCGAACTCGCGGAACAGGCCTGCCAATTTTCCGCGCACCGCACCGCTCTGTGCGGCGGGCATCTGCTGAGCGAGATAGCCGAGCCCCCAGACCGCGTGAAGTTGCAGGCCGGGTCGCGTCTGACTTTCCATGACTCCCAGCAGATCGGTGACGAGCTGTTGTCGTTGCGCGGCGGTGAATTCTGTTCGCAATCCAACCAAACCCTCGATGGCCCAGTAGCGCACTTGCCAGTCCGCGCCGACGTCCAGCAGCGTCGTCCGCAACGGCTCATGCACCTCCTGTTGCAAGTTGCCCTTGCCGATTCGGTAGAGGGCGCGGACGCAAACTTCGCGCACGGCGAGCGTGGAACTCTTCAGCCCTGCCAGAACCGCAGGCAGAGCCTTCTCCTTCATTCCGGCCAGCCCGTCGAGGCAGGCGTCTTTGAATTGGAAATGGCCATCGTGATCGAGCACCGAGATTATCTTCTGCGCGGAGGCCGGTCCGTGGATGGAGGCCAGAGCGTCTGCCGCCGCGATGCGGACACTGGACTCGCCATCGGTCAAAGATTCCTCCAACACGCCGACCTGCGCGGTGGCGTGAAGCGACGCGAGTGCGTGCATGGTCTTGCGACGCACGAGAACGTGGGAGTCGTGCGCCAGCGGCGCAACGGCCTCCGCCGGGACTTGCAGCTTGCCCCCGGCGATGTCGGCCAATGCTTGCACGCGCTGCCGCCAGTCGGGACTGTGCAGCGATTCAGTGCTGATCGGATCGAGGCTGAGACGCTCGATGCCATTGCGCGGCGCGGTGATCACGGCGACGGGCGTGACACCGGCGGCGACGAAGCGATCCCACTTTGCGGAGAAGGGATCGGGGGTGCGGACCACCAGGCGAACCGGCGTGCCACGACACAGCCGCAGCAGTTCATCGAGGAGAGCCTGCTGATCGGCTTCTGCTTCGAGTTGCACCCAAAGTTCGTCCACGATTCCCTGCTCGATCCATGTCCGCCAGTCCATGTGGATCATCCCGGTGCCCGGGGTTTTCTTGCCCCACCACGGCTGCGCATAGTCGGGATTTTTGGCGTCGAGGCTGATGGAAATTTTTTTCTGCTCCTTGGCGAGAGCCGTGTGCAGATCGCGAAGGAAATCCGTGACGAACTTGCCGCGACAGCGATACCAAATCGTCTTCTGTTCCGCAGTGAGCGTGTCCCGCCGCAGGTCCACGCCGGGACAGCGTTTGGCGAACTCTTCAACGATGGGGGCATTGAAGCCGAACTCATCCACATAGCGCAGCCCGACGTTCTCGACGTAGGTGTAGAAGTTGATCCCAGCGTAACCATTCGCGACGACGTAATGAAGATAGCGTTCAACGAGCGCGCGGCGCACTTCGGGGTAGGCAAACTCGAGCGGGCCGGGGCACCGCCGCTCCTGCCAGCGGTCCACCGGACACCACTCGGGGTGTTCGCGGCGCAGACGATCCTCGAACAGGTAGGGGCTGATGATGCCCACTTCCGGCTGCACGCCGTGCTCGAATAGGCCGGTGTAGAGGAAGATTTCCACCCCCCGGCTCTTGGCCGCGCGCACGGCTGCTTCGTTGATCTGCTCGTCCTTCTGCACATGGTTCACCCATCTGGTCCAGTCGTGTTGCAGAGGCGTCTCCTCCCCGATCTTATACTCCGATTCCCAGATGCCCATCTGACCGCCGCGCCAATAAAGCCGCGTTACCCCATACGTCCTGGTCATCCACTCCACCATGGCCTCAATGCTGGCGGGGCTGTCCACGGGCTCGCGTTCCTGCGACCAGAGATGGTCGCCCGTTCCGCAGAAGGCATGCAGGGGTAGCTTCCCCGGCACCCCGGCTCGGGCAACCTCTGCTGAAAGGAGCAGAACGAGCGCGAGCGCGGCAACAAGCGCCGTGAGGGAACCTCCAAAAACTGCATTTCGGAGTTGGGATTTCGGTGGGCATGGATTCATGGCGGCTCCTTCGGTTGGGGGTTCGCAGTTTCAGTTTTGGGTTTGCTTCGCGTTCGCGGGCATTCTGAGTTCGGACTCAAGATTGTCGGGTGTGGAGGGCATGGCTGGACTCACCTATTTGCCAGACATCTGATATGGGCCTTACGACCGCCCATACTTCACATGAGCCTCCACCTTCTCGAGTTGCACGGCGGATTTTCTCTGAGGCGCGCGAGTTGAGATGTGGATCTCCACTTCATTCCGCCCGATTTCCCATGCCTCGCGCGGCACCGCGCAATCGAGCCGCAGCAAGCGTTGCTTGGGATTGACCTTGTAGTCGCCTTTGCCTCCGGAAGCAGGCTGGGGCTGGGGCGAGAAAACCTGTGCGTCCTTCCATTCCGCATCGCGCGTGGTCACGGACAACGGGATGCCGTTGAATCGAACCTCGAACACGTCGGCCTCGTCCGTTTGAAAGAGAATGCAGCGGAGCGTGAGGCTGGCCTTCACGTCGCTGGCGGGCGGCGCATCGCTGATGTGCAACGTGAACTTCGCCGCGCGTCCGCCATCAGCGAGTGGCTGCGGCAAAGGCGCGGTGTCGTTGCGATTGAAGAAGCCGTCGGCCCACGGATAGCCGCCGCGTCGTTCGATGGCGAAGAACTTGTCTTTGCCTGCCATCGACTTCGGATCGCCCACTTCCTTGTAGGCGGTTTGATGCGATGGCGGCCCAACATCCGAGCCGACGATGCGGCAGAACTCGGGAGTGCCGACCGACCAGTTGAAGGTGGCCACGCTGTCGGCTCCGCGCTGAAAATGGTTCGCGAAGACGCCGCGCAAGAACTCAATCGGACCGTAGCGGTAGCCGTCGGTGGCGTGATGATCATCGAAGCAGGGTTGAAGCTGCACGTCGTTGCCGACTGCCGCACGGATGCCTTCCACAGCCACGTCCATCGAGCGTGATCCGAGTGTGAGCACGTCCACGAGACGCTGATCGGCCCATGCCTTCACATCGAACCCATCTGCACGACAGCCTTCAAGAGTCTGCGGCACTTTCGCAGCGAGCAATAACGGTCGTCCGCGCTGCTGCGCGACTTCCAGCAACATCAGGCGGACCATGCGCATGAACTCGGTGACATGCCCGCGAAGCTCCCACTGATGTCCGACAGCCAGACATGGAATGTGACGTGAGAAATCTATCTGAATGCCATCCAGGTCATAGCGCGTCACCAACTCACGCAGGATCGTGAGTTTGTGTTCGCGCAATCCTTCTGACACCAGATTCCACATGCCCTGTGGCCACCATGAAGCTGGAACAACCCAGTCGGGATGCTCGACCTTGAGCTGACTAGTCAGCTTCTTCGTTGCGCCCCCGGCCATGTGCGTAAATTCGACTTCGCTGATGCGATGATTCCAAAAGACTTCCAGCTTGCGCCGACGCGTTTCGTTCACCAGTTGCTCAACCCAATCCACACCCTCACGGAGCCATTGCTGCAACAGCGGATGGTCCACCGGAGGCTCTATCTTGCTTGGATAAGTGGATTCCAATGGACTGCCAGCGATGTCCCACCAGATGGCGTCAATCTGGCTGCCCGGCTCGTCCACATAGGAGAACACCGCGTCGCGATAGCGGTCGAAAGGGGCGTCGCCATTCCGGTGCAGCTTCCAATAACTCCACAGCGCATCAAGCGAATCGTATTGCACTACGATGCGTTTCCGCCGCCGCCGCATCACGTCGCGGTGATCGGTCGGCAATTCCAGAGGCTGTGTGTTCGCGGCCGCAGCCTGAAGCAGGGGCGTGCTTAACAACGCCGCTGCGCTTGTGTGAAGAAACGTGCGGCGATTCATCGCCGGGGAGCCTCCGGAAACTGCTTTTTGGCGTTGAGTTGATGCTGGCGGCTGGGTTTTCGATGTGGGTGGATTCATGGGTGTGCAGTGGGCAGAGTTGAAACCGACCGTCTTCAATTTCTCCGGGGTGGCGCGGGCGCGGGCTCGGCGTTCGGATCGACCTTGATCCACTGGCCGGTGACAAAGCTCTGCTCGGCTGCGGCGAGTGTGGCGCTGGACTGCTGGCTCAATGCGTGGTTTTGCGGCCAGGCTGTCCGACCTTGGACTGCGTCTATGAACGCGCTGATCTCCTCCAGATACATCGCCTCGATCACACTGCCAATCGCGCCGAAGTTTTGCAGACGGGGTGCCTTGTCGGAGGCGGTCTGCACGGTGATGTCGCCGCTGCCGATGTCCCAAGTGATCATTCCGTTGGTGCCGAAACAACAGCCGCGACGGTAATCGACGGGACACGACATGGTGGTGATGAGCTGGCCGATGCCGCCGTCTCGCAGGCGCATGGAGAGGCTCCAGGTATCCTCGCTGTCGCCGGGCAAGCCGCCGTATTTCTCGAAGCGTCCTGCCACCTCGGTGGCGGGTCCGAAGATGGTATTCAGCCAGGTCAGTTCAAACGGGATCATCTCGCGCGAGGGCGATGTGTTGCGGTGGCGCGCGTAGTATTCAGCGCCTTCGCTGGGGTGCCACCCAGGCATGTAGGTGGACAGGAATGCCTGGTAGCTGAGGAGCGATCCGAGATGGTCATGCACGAACGTCCCCAGCGCCTTGACCACGGGCAAATAGAGCAAGGAAGCCGAGGGCGCGCTCACGAGATCCTTCTGGCGTGCCACGCGTGCAATCCCGGCGCCGTCGTAGGTCCAGATGTCGGCTTCGATGAAGTGATGCAGTCCGCGCTCGAACGCGAGCTTGATGTATGCGTCCTTGGTGCCCGGTGGGGTGGAGATGACGAGCGCCTCGGGTTCCCAGGCAAGCGCGTCATCGAGCTGGCTGAAGACGGTGATGCCGAAGCGATCGACGGCGCGTTGCCGGCGGTCGTCACGCTCGTCATACATCGCGAGCGTGAGACCCTTGCGTTGATGGAGGTCGCGCATGCGGCGCGTGCCCATGGAGCCGGAACCAAGTTGGAGGATTTTCATGCGGAGGAGTTCAAGAGAGCCGCGCAAAACCCGCGTGCTTCACCGGCCCACGAAGCTGCGCGCGCACCGTGCCAGCATCCACGGCCTGCTTGATCGAGCGGAAGACCTTGGTCGTGTCGGCGGTGAAGCGGTCGATGATCGTGTTGGAGTAGGCGTAGGTGGCATAAACCGCCGCGCCGACAAGGTAGCTGCGGTCGAGCATCTCCTGCGTGTAGAGCGTCTGGAGCGCGAGAGCATCGGGATGCTCGAACGCGAGCCGCGCCAGTGGCGGGATGCCGCTCACCTGGATTTTCAATCCCGCGTCGGCTGCCGCGTGCTGCCAGCCTTCCATGATGCGGCGGCCATAGCGCACGAGCGCATCCGGCACGTCATTCTTTTCCATGAACTCAATCGTCGCCAGCGCGGCGGCGGGGCCGATGCGTTCCGTCCAAAACGTGCTGCTGATGAAACTATCCTGTGCCGCGTTCATCACGCTGCGCTTCCCGATGATCGCGGCGATGGGATAACCGTTGCCGAGCGCCTTGCCGAAGACTGCCATGTCGGGTGTCACGCCGTGCAGCAGATGCGCGCCGCCGACGTTCAGGCGGAAGCCTGCGCTGACCTCATCGAAAATGAGCACCGCGCCGAGGCGGTCGGCGATCTTGCGGACGCCTTCGAGAAAGCCCGGTGCCGGATCCACGGAGCGGATGGGCTCCATGATGATGACACCGATTTCGCGCCCGTGCCGCTTCGCCAGCGCTTCGAGTTCTTCGAGCTGATTGTAGCGGAAGGGCAGCGCGGTGCCGGCCAGTTCCGCAGGCACACCTTTCGGATCGAGGCCGCTCAATAGATGCTGGTCGAGATTTGATCCGGTCTGGAGGTTCGCGGACAAAGACCACTCGTGCCAGCCGTGGTAGCCGCAGAGGGCGACCTTCGATCTGCCCGACGCCGCGCGCGCGATGCGCACCGCGATGGCGCACGCCTCACCGCCCGTGCGCCCGAAGCGTGCCATCTCCGCCCACGGGTGCAGCGCGATGAGTTTCTCCGCGAGCGCCACTTCTTCGGGCGGATTCAATGAGCACATCGAGCCATGGCGCACGATCTCCATCACGCGCCGGTTCACATGCGGATGCGCATAGCCCAGCACGCACGCGCCGACCCCCATCTGCGCGAAGTCGTGGTAAGCGCGCCCGTCCAGATCCCACACCCGGCAGCCACGCGCGCGGCTGTAATAGGCGGGCCATTGCCCCGGCAGAAACATTTCGGCGCGCTTGGAGAGAAGCTGGTTGCCGCCGGGAATGATCGTCTTGGCCTTCTCCCAAAGTGCGGCGCCGGTGTTTTGGAATCTGATTGATGATGGCGGTTCGGTCATGACGGCGGTTGGGTTCAGTTGCTTCATTGGAACAGGCAACGCATCGCTGCCATGACCGGGCTTGTTCAGCTTCGGCCAGAGGATGCGCGGCTCCGGCGGTCAGCTCAACCACCGGCCACTTGTCATTTACGGAGACAAGCGCGCCAGCGTCCCGCCCTTGATGAAGTCCGGCAGCAGCAGATGGTCGCGTGGCACACCGCCACGGGCGAGCGTCAGCACAGCGCGCGAGAGGCGCTGGCCGAACTTCGCCTGATCCACGGTATAGCGCGTCAGCGGCGGCAGCAGATGAGCGAGATACTGCTCACCATCACGGCACAGGACGGAGATCTGCTGCGGCACACGCACACCCGCGAGATGCAGATGGGTGAGCACCGTCAGCAGGTGTTCCGCTCCCGCGACCAGCAACACCGTAGGGCGAACTGTGCGCAGCAGGTCATCCAGCTTCCTCGTGATCCCTGCCACCGTGCCATCGTGCTTCACCACCCTGAGCGCCGCGCCGACGGGCACGCACACTTCACCGAAGCCGTCCACCGTTCGCTGATCGCCCGCCCGCATCGGGTCCGGCATCAGCAGCGCAACCTGCCGATGGCCCCGGTGCAGAATCTGCCGTGCCGCGTGTTGCCCCAGCGCGTAGTAGTCCAGGTCCACCATCGGCAGCGTGATGCCCGGATGCCGTGAGCCGTCGAGCACGCACGGCAACCGCCGCGCCATGAACCAACTCTGCACTGCTGCACTGCTGCTTGACAGCACCCACACCGCGTCCCGCCGCTCGCGCACCAGTTTCTCCAGCGTCGCCTCCGGCCGCCGCGACATCAGCGCGCGGGCAGAAAACACCTCCATCTCGAAGCCCGCCCGAGCCAGCTTCTCCCGCAGGTTACCCACCAGAAACAAGTGCAACCCGTTCGACTGCGACTGCGACATCAGCAGCACCACGCGCCTCACCGTCTGTCCAACGCCGCGCTGGTCACTTCCAGTTCTCAAAATCCGCCGCCGTTGCCCCTGCGATGCACTGATCCAGCCCTCCTTCGCCAGCTTCGCGAGTGCTGGCCGCAAAGTCGTCCGACTGATCTGCAACTGGGCGCAAAGTGCGTGTTCGCCCGGCAGATGCTCGCGCCACACGCCATCGCGGATGCCCTTGAGCAGAATGTCCGCCGTCTGGCCGGGCAGGAGTTTACGCTGGGGAAGCGAGTGCATCACGATGGGTTATAGCGGCGCGGCGTGTGGCTTTCTTCCGACCGGCAGCAGGCTTGCCAGGCACCCGCTCACCACGCCCACGAAAAACGAGCCGGGCATGATCCACATGATGCTGATTGGGTGAAGACCCAGCGGCCCGGCATAGGCAATGCACACCGCCGTGGCGACACCTGCCAGCGCGGCAGCCAGCGCGCCGAACGTCGTCGCCCAGCGGATGAACATGGCCATGAAGAAGAGCACGAACAGCGGCGCGGTCAGCAGGTTCACGGCGCGGTAGCAGACATCGAGCAGGTTCCCTTCGATCCGGCTCACCAGTAGGCTGATGAGAATCACGGCGATGCCGATGCCAGCCGAAATCCAGCGTGCGAGCCGCATACGACCGGCGTCCGTCAGCGGCGACGAGTGGAAGCGAACGATGAAGTCCTCCGTGATCACCGAGGTCGATGAATTCATGCCGGACGACAGGCTGGACATGGCGGCGGCGAGCACGGCGGCGACGATCACTCCGGTCATGCCAGCGGGCAGGCCCACCATGACGAAACGCGGGAACAGCCGGTCCGCTCCCGTGGCGAGGCTTGCGGATTCCGTGAACAGCCCGGGATGCGCGGTGAAATAGCCCACCAATGAGAGACCAACCAGTCCCAGCAAGATGCCCACCAAGGCTTCCGCAACAAGCGAGGTGAACAAGGATCTGCGGGCAGCGGGCGCGTCGCGGGTGGAGAGCCAGCGCTGGATCGCCATCTGATCCGATCCGTAGGTGCAGACATACCAGGCGAAGGCGGAAGTGACCATGCCGAGAAAGGTGATGCGTGACGTGGAATCAAAACCGAAGTGCGGCGCATCCCAGTGCGCGGCCCATTGATGCGGCCACCATGCGGAGACACCGCCGAGATCCACCGTGACAATCACGATCACCACCACCGCACCACCGAGCATGATCAACGATTGGACAGCATCGGTGAGGACCACGGCACGCAACCCTCCTTCCGCCGTGTAAATGAGAGTGATGAAGCACATCACCACGCTGGCGAGAAGCGTCGCTTGAGGACCCAGCCCGAGCATCGGCGCCAGCACCTTGTCGGACGTTGCAAACAAGATCGTCGCCATCCAGGCTAGGCGCATTGTCAGGAACATCGTCGCGCCCACCAATCGCACACTCACACCGAAGCGTTGCTCCAGCATCTCATACGCACTGGTCACATTTTGCCGCATGATGAAGGGAATCATTCCCCACCCCACCACGATGCCGATCAGTGGAAATACCGCATACTGCGCGAGCTGCATGGGTCCGTGTTTGATCATCTCGCCCGGCACTGCGAGGTAGGAGAGCGCGCTGGTCAGCGTGGCGAACAGCGACAGCCCCACCGCAAACGGACTCATGCGCCGGCCACCGAGGAGATAGTCATCGATCGTCTTGTTCCGACGCGCGTAATACTGCCCGATCGCCAGCATGGCCGCAGCGTAGCCTGCGATCACCAGCCAGTCGGCGACTCTCATGAGCGCGCTCCCTCTATCGTCCCTGAGTTCATGGGGCGGTGTGGGTGGAATTGCTCGCGGAATTGCATCGCCGGTTACAAATGCCCCAAGAGTGCCCGCCACCCGCCCGCAGCTCAACCGGATTCCACTTGTCTTTTTCCGGGACAAGTGCGTCAGCCCCTAGGTGGATGCAGCCAGTTCCGTCGTCGCGGCATGAACGCTCTGAATGCACGCCTGAGTTTATTCCCGCTAATTTAAACTGTCGCCGTCGTCACTCGTAGTCGGCGCATTTCCCCTCAACAGGGCCGGAAAATACCAAAGGTTGACGCTCCCGGCCAATGCTTTGAGCCTTCAAGCGGCGTTATACTTGTCGCATGAACAAGACTGTCGCCATCTTTGGAGCCAGCGGAAAGCTCGGACGCCACGCGCTGGCGGTGCTGGCCCGGCGCGGTTTTGCGGTGAGGGCGCTGGTGCATCGCACGCCGGTGGAGGGCGAGAACATCACCTCGGTGACCGGCAGCATCACGGACGCGAAGGCCGTGGACGAAACGGTGCGCGGCGCGGACATCGTGGTGCAGCTCGCGACCACCAAAGAGGACGCGGACACCTTCTTTGACGTGAGTGTGCGAGGCACTTTCAACATCCTCGAAGCCTGCCGCCGTCAGAGTGTGAAGCAGTTCATCCTCTTCGGTGGCGATGCGGCGCAGGGCATCTGGTTTTATCCGCAGCCGATCCCCATCGACGAAAATCATCGGCTCACGGCCTATCCGGGCTACTACGCCTTCTCCAAGGTCATGGAGGAGACGATGGCCGCGCAGTATGCGATTCAATACGGCGTGCCGGTCACGGTGCTGCGCTCTTCGTGGGTGTTTGAGCACGACGACCTGCTGAATCACTTCTCGCTGCTGCGGAACGTGAACCCCGCCGAGCCAGGACATGGATTCGGTGAAGTGAGCGACGAGGTACTCTCGCTCGTGCGGGCCAAACAGGAGCGCATTCCCATCCTCACAGACGCGAACGGCGCACCGCTGCGACGGCACATCGTGCATGTCGATGACGTGATGCAGGCATTTGATCGCATGATCGACAATCCGTCCGCATTCGGACAGACCTTCAACATCGCCGGGCCGTCGGCCTTCGATTACCGCGTCGCTGCGGACTATCTGTCGAAGCAGCTCGGAATGACGACGGTGGAGATTCCCAACCCGAAGTATCACCCGTTCGAGATCAACATCACCCGCGCCCGCACCGTGCTCGGTTACGCCCCGGAGAATGATTTCTTCCGCATGGCTGACCGTGCCCTCGCAGAAAGAACATCAACAACATGAGAACATTCCATCACATCGGCCTGCCTACAGACGAGAGTCATCCCGGCGAGTATTTCGTCGAAGACACCAAGGTTTGGGTCACGGACCCGCGCAAGCATCCCTACAAGGTCGAGTATCTGCGCTTTGAGCCGGACAGTCCGGTTACCGGCCCCGTGCGTGACCTGCCGCACGTCGCGTATCGCGTGGATGACATCCAGGCGGAGCTGCTTGGCGAGCAGGTACTCATCGAGCCCTTCGAGCCGTCGCCGAACTTCACCGTGGCTTTCATCCTCAAGGACGGCGCGGTGATTGAGTTCATGAAGTTTGAAAACGAAAGCGATCTTCCCTGGAGGTAAAATGATGAACATCAAAAACAAGGTCATTCTGGTCACTGGTGGCACGTCGGGCATTGGCGAGGCATGCAGCCGACATTTTGCCTCGCTCGGCGCACGCGTGGTCATCGCATCGAATCAACAGGAACGCGGAACCGCTCTCGAAAAGGAACTGCGCGATGCCGGACACGACGTTCGCTTCGTTTTCGCCGATGTGTCGAGCGAAGACAGTGTGAAGGCGATGGTGGAGAGCGCGCTTGATAACTATGGCCGCATCGACGGCGTGCATTGCAACGCGGGTGTCTGGGGCAAGGGCAAGGTCACGGAATTCGATGACGCGGCGTGGGACAAACTCATGGGCGTGAACGTGAAAAGCGTGTTCTGGACCGCGAAGCACGTCATTCCGGTGATGGAGCAGCAGGGCCAGGGCGTGTTTCTCATCACGACCTCCGTCGCGGCATTCATCGGCTTCCCGGCGCACGCGCTTTATTGCGCGTCGAAGGGTGCACTGGATTCGCTGATTCGCTGTCTCGCGGTGGATCACGCGGGCAAGGTGCGCGTCGTTGGCATTTGTCCTGGCACGATCGACACGCCCATGCTCGCGGCAAGCTGTGAGGGCTGGGACAAACCCGTCACCGAACTTTACGCCGATGTCGCACGCCGCATCCCGGTGCGCCGCCTTGGACAGCCCATCGACATCGCGCAGACCGCCGCCTTCCTGCTCAGCGATGACGCAGGCTACATCAATGCCACCTCCATCGTGCTTGATGGCGGCACCATGGCACTGCCGCCGTGGTGAAGTGAATCGCGAAGACCCCCGACAACACACCACTCATCCCACTCATGAAAAAAGTGAAACACGGCATCCTCGGTCTCGGCTGGTTCGGCGAGAAGCATTGCGAAGCGCTTGCAGCGATCCCCAATGCGGAAATCTACGCGGTCTGCACCCGCAACTCGGAGCGCCTCGCCGAGGTGGCGAAGAAGTTTGGCGTGAAGAAAACCTTCACCGACTACCACGCGATGCTGACTGATCCCGAGTTGGAATCCGTGAGCATCACCACGATGTGGGATCAGCACGCCGCGCCAGCCGTGGCCGCACTCCAGGCCGGCAAGCACGTCTTTTTGGAGAAACCGATGGCATCGACCGTCGCCGACTGTGACGCGATCGTTGATGCGGCCAACTCGGCGAAAAGCTTCTTCATGGTCGGCCATATCTGCCGCTTCAATCCGCGCTACGCCGCAGCGAAGCAGGAGATCGAGGCGGGGAAGATCGGCAAGATCATCTCCATGTATGCGCGGCGGAATCTGCCCGCGTGGGTGGGTGCCTCGGTGCTCGACAAGATCGGCCCCATCATCGGCGACGGCGTACATGACACCGACTTGATGTTCTGGTTCAGCGGTTCACGCGCCGTGTCCGCGTATGCGCAGACGGTGCAGTTCCGCCAGCATGCCAATCCCGACCTCGGTCATGTGATGTATCGCTTAGAGAGCGGCGCGTCGTGCATTTTGGAGTCCGTGTGGTGCCTGCCGGACACCACGCCGTTTCAAATCGACGAGCGTCTCGAAATTGTCGGCACGGAGGGTTCGATCTCCATCCACGACACGCATCCCAATCTCATGATCGTGGACAGCAAGGGCACCCGTTGCCCCGACACGACCTACTGGCCCACGATCCACGGCCAACTGCGCGGAGCATTGCGCGATGAACTCGCCTACTTCGTCAACTGCGTCGCCACAGGTGAGAAGCCCACCGTCATCACGCCCAAGGAATCGCGGGAGGCCGTTCGCGCCTGCCTCGCCGCCGAGGAATCCGCACGCACGGGCCTGATGGTGAAAATTTAAACCATTCCATCGCCATGAACCCACCACTCGACCGCCGCACCTTTGTCACTCGCTCCGCCGCCACGCTTGCCGCGTCGGTGGCTGGAGCTCCGATCCTCGGACGTGCTCAATCAGCGCCGCTCAAGCTCGGCATCATCTCCGCAGCGACGTATGCGCCCACATACAACAACCCGTCCGTGCCGCGCATGCCCGGTTCGCATCACGGCACCGCATTTTCCACGACGTTCAACGGTTGGGATGAGGAGAAGGCCAAGCAGCTCAAAGGCACCTTCGTCAAATCAGGACGCAGGCTCGAAGGCACGCGCGTGGTGAAGATCTGGGACACCGACAAAGCCGCCGCACGCGCGCTGGCTGATGTCTGCGGCATCGAGACTGTGACCGACACGCCGGAACAATGCTGCGACGGTGTGGATGCCGTGCTCATCGTTGATGACGGCAGCGGCGCGCAGTGGAAATACGCGGAGCATGCGCTGCGCAAAGGCGTGCCCACTTTCTGCGACAAACCGCTCGCCATGACCGCGCGCGAGGCCGCCGCCGTGGCGAAACTCGCACGCGAGACGAAGACGCGCTTCATGTCCGCGAGTAGCCTGCGTTTTGTGCCCGACATCATCAAGCTGCGCAATGAACTGCCGCAACTTGGCGAGGTGCATCTCGCGAGTGTCATTTGCGGCAACGAACTCGTCTATTACGGCATCCACGCGCTCTCGATGGCCTATGCTGTGCTCGGCAAAGGCGCGACCAGTGCGATCAACGTCGGCAAGCCCGGCGCGAACATCGCGCGGCTGCGCTTCGGCGAGAAACATGATGTCGTGCTCATGGTTGCCGAGAAGGAAGTGATGCGCGGCGGTTACCAGATCAATCTCTACGGCGAGAAGGGCTGGCGCACGGTCACGCCCGACTTGACGAACCTTTACGCCTACCTGCTGGAGGCTTTTCTCGATCTCGTCATCACAGGCAAGGAGAGCGTGCCCATTGAGGAGGAAGTCGAGGTCATCGCCGCCCTCGAAGCCGCCAAACGTTCCCTCGAACTCGGGCGCGAGGTGAAGCTCAGCGAGGTGCTCGCGGGCCTCTGATGATTTGATCCAGACAAACAACCGCAAGCCCCCATCAAAACCATGAAACCTACCGACTCCAACCACCTGACTCGTCGTGATTTCTTCCAGCAGAGCGGCAAAGCCGTCGCCGCTTCCGCTCTGGCCGGGATCGCCATACCGCACGTCCATGCGGCGGGCAGTGACACCATTCAGCTTGCCATCATCGGCAGCGGCGGACGTGGCAGCGGTGCCATTGCCAATGCGATGGAAGCCACCGGCAGCACCACGAAGCTGGTTGCGATGGCCGATCTGTATGAAGACCGGCTGCAAAGGGCGCACACGGCTCTCTACGACAAGTTTCAAGAGCGCATTGATGTGCCCTCGGAGCGCCAGTTCATCGGCTTTGATGCCTTCAAGAAGGCCATTGATTCGCTCCGGCCCGGCTCAGGCGACATCGCGCTGCTCACCGGTTACGCAGGCTTTCGCCCGCAGCAGCTCGAATATGCCGTGGAGCGCGGGGTGAATGTCTTCATGGAGAAATCCTTCGCCACCGACCCCGTCGGCGTGAGGCGTGTGATCGCTGCCGCCGAGGCTGCGGAGAAAAAGGGCGTGAAGATCGCCGCTGGTCTCATGTGCCGTCATTCGCCGAACCGCGAGGAACTCATCCGCCGCCTCCGCGCCGGTGAGCTGGGCGATCTGCAATACACCCGTGCCTATCGCATGGGGCCTGCGGGAGGGCTCGGACCAAAGCCAGCGGACAAGAGCGAGCTGGAGTGGCAGTTGCGCAACTTTACCAAATTCTACTGGGTCTGCGGAGGTCTTTGGGCGGAGATGGACATCCATCAGATCGACGAATTGTGCTGGCTGCACGACGCTCTTCCGGTCTCCGCGCCGGTGAGCTGGGCGATCTGCAATACACCCGTGCCTATCGCATGGGGCCTGCGGGAGGGCTCGGACCAAAGCCAGCGGACAAGAGCGAGCTG
>CAMCWM010000062.1 GCA_945882215.1 Akkermansia muciniphila
CCACATGATCCTGCGCACGAAGGACGGCCAGCTCTGGCGCTCCATCAGCACCGACAAAGGCGAAACCTGGAGCGCTCCTGAAAAGACCGGTCTCACCGCCACTTCAAGTGCCAGCCACCTGCTTTGCACCCGCGATGGTACACTCGTCCTCACCTACAACCCCGGCCCCACGCCTCTGCGCTTTCCACTGCTCATTCGCATCTCCCGCGACGAAGGCGCGACGTGGAGCGAGCCCACACTCCTCGCCGATCGCCCCGCGAAAGTCGGCGGCTGGTCCATCTGCTATCCCACCCTGACCGAACTCCCCGACGGAACGCTCGCGGCCATTTGGGCGCAGATCAAAGGTTCTCCCGGCGAGCTGTATGGCGACATCCACGCGGCACGGATCGTCTTGAAGAAATGAGCCCATCATGAAACTGGTTTTCATCATCCTATTCGGCATCGCCACGATGACGACAGTCCATGCCGCTGATCCCGTAGTCGCTGCCAAGGCCACGCTGCCGGATTTCTCGCCGAAGGCGGAATACGCGGATGACCGCCGCATGCACCAAGGCATCCCTAGCATCGAACGGGCGAAGAATGGCCGACTGTGGGCCGCGTGGTATGGCGGGGGCCTTGGGGAGGATCAGCATAACTTTGTCATGCTCGCCACGAGCGGCGACGACGGGCGCTCGTGGTCGAAGTTGAAGCTGGTCATTGATCCCGATGGCAGCGGGCCGGTGCGGACCTTTGATCCTTGCCTGTGGCACGATCCGCAGGGGCGTCTGTGGTTGTTTTGGTCGCAAAAAGACCCGGCCTCCATGTACAACTTCGCCATCATGACGGAGGACGCTTTGGTGGAGAACCCGGTGTGGTCGCAGCCGCGTTACCTCAGCAAGGGCGTGATGCTGAACAAGCCCACGGTGCTCACCACCGGCGAGTGGCTGATGCCCACCTGCATCTGGCGTGACGAACACAGCTCGCGCATCCTGCGCTCCACCGATCAGGGTGCCACTTTTGAGGAGTTTGGCAGGGCAACGATCCCGAAGTATGAAGACCGCAACGGCGACGAAAACATGATCGTCGAGCGGAAGGACGGTTCGCTCTGGATGCTCGTGCGCACAGGCTACGGCCTCGGTGAATCGTTTTCCAAAGATCGCGGCAAGACGTGGACGGATGTCGCTCCATCGGCCATCACGCACGCGGAGTCGCGGTTTTTCATCCGCAGACTGGCCAGCGGGCGGCTGCTGATGGTGCGGCACGCGGGCACGGTGCGCTCGCATCTCACGGCGTTTCTCTCAGAGGATGATGGCATGACTTGGGGCAAGGGTTTGCTCATCGATGAACGCGGTGGCGTGTCGTATCCCGATGCCGTAGAGGGGCCGCCCGGCGAGATTCGCCTCATCTATGACTACAATCGCAAGGGCGTCGAGAAGCAGGTCCTCATGACCGTTCTTCACGAAGACGATGTGCAGCGCGGGAGCTTCGATAATCGGGCACGGCAGCGTGTCATCGTGAATCAGGCCACCGGTCGAAATCCCATCACACAGCCGTATGACGTGGCCATCTTCGGGGCCACACCCAGCGGCATTGCAGCGGCCATCGCTGCAAAACGCGCTGGTGTCGCGCACGTCACACTGGTGGACCCTTCCGCGCATGTCGGCGGACGTTTTGCCGAGACCATTGGCTTCGGAGAGATCGACCGCATGGAGGCGGAGACCGTCGGCGGCCTCTGGACCGAGCTACGGGCGAAAGTGGATGCGCATTATGGCAAGCCGACCCCCACACCGGAGCCGCATGTCATGGAGAAGATCCTCAGCGACTGGCTCAAAGCCGAGGGCGTGGTGTTTGCGGATCGTTTTCAGCCCGTGCGTGCCGACAAAAAGGACGCGCATCTCGTCCGCGTCTATTCCGACTACCGTGGCCGCGTCGAAGCCTCCGTCTTCATCGATGCCACTTACTACGGCGATCTTTTGCCCATTGCAGGTGTAAGTTTCACCATCGGTCGCGAATCCCGTGCGCAGTATGGCGAGTCACTCGCCGGCGTGCTGCTGAAACTCGAGAATCCGCCTGGTCCCATCGATCTCCCCATCATGAGCAGCCCCATCAGCGGCCTTGCTGCCGATGGCAAAACGCTACTTCCGCATGTGCAGGGCCTCACCACCGATGTGCGTGAAGGCGATGGCGACACGCACTTGCAATGCGCCAATCTTTACGCCTGCCTCACCAAAGACCCCGTCAATCGCGTGGAACTCACCGTGCCGCCCAACTACGATCCTGCCGAGTTCGAACTGCTGCGTCGCGAAATCGCCCGCCTCGGCAAAGACGCCAAGTTTGGCTTCGGCGGCGGAGTCCCCGGCCATAAAACCAAGATGAACGACGGCGTGAACTACCTGCTCCACTGGGGCCTTGCAGGCGGTGCGGACGCCTATCCCGCCGCCACGCCGAAAGAGCGCAGGCAGATCTGGGAAACGCATCGTGCCTACACGCATCGCATGCTGTGGTTCCTGCGCACCGATCCCTCCGTGCCCGAGAGCATCCGGCAAAATCTCCAGCAATGGGGCCTGCCGAAAGATGAGTTCACCGACAACGGCCATTGGCCCTACGACCTCTACGCCCGAGAAGGCCGCCGCATGATCAGCGACTTCGTCATGACCCAGCGCGACCTCTTTGCCGACCTCACCAAGCCCGACTCCATCGCCCTCGGCAGTTTCCCCGTGGACTCACACGTCGTCCGCCGCCTCGCCTCGCCCGATGGCAAAGAAGTCATCAATGAAGGCGGCTATCTCGTCATCCCGCCCATTTATCAGATTCCCTATCGCGCCCTCACTCCGAAGGCCTCCGAGTGCGACAACCTCCTCGTCACCTGCGCCCTCAGCAGTTCCCGCGTGGCCTTCAACTCCCTCCGCGTCGAGCCCACCTGGATGATGCTCGGCCAAGCCGCCGGTGCTGCGGCAGCGATGGTGCAGAAAGACAAAACGACCGTGCAGCGCGTGAATGCATCGGAACTCCAGCGGCGTTTGCGTGAAGCCGCTGTCCCTATTGATAGACCTTGAACAACCGCCCCCGCATTCACCCACCATGCGCCGCCACCTCGCCCTTAGCATCCTCGCTACCTCCGCTCACCTCATCGCCGCCGACACGCCGAAGCAGGGATGGAACCCGGACACGACTTTCCCGCCGCTCTCGCCGGCGGACGCCATCAAGACCATCGAGGTGCCCAGGGGCTATCATCTCGAATGCGTGGCGAGCGAGCCGATGGTGGAGGAGCCGGTGTCCTTTGCCTTTGATCCGAAT
Source organism: Akkermansia muciniphila (assembly GCA_945882215.1). Classification (GTDB taxonomy): domain Bacteria; phylum Verrucomicrobiota; class Verrucomicrobiia; order Verrucomicrobiales; family Verrucomicrobiaceae; genus Prosthecobacter. Next base: position 3,277 of record CAMCWM010000062.1, read on the forward strand.
GGGGCGCTTTATGTCTGCGAATGGCGCAGCTACATGCAGGACGAGTTTGCCACGGATCAAATGAAGCCCGTCAGCCGCGTGGTGAAGCTGGTGGATACCGATGGCGATGGCATCATGGACCGGCGCACGGTCTTCATTGATAACGCCCTGCTGCCTCGCACGGTGCTGCCGATGGCGGATCGCGTGATCGTCAGCTTCACTGGCGATGCCTCTTACTGGTCCTACTTTGACGATGACAAAGACGGCGTTTCCGACCGCAAGGAGCTCATCTTCAAAACCGGGCCGGACAACGGCAACATCGAGCATCAGCGCACGGGCATCCTGTGGAATATCGACAACGTCATCGCCACCAACGACCTGCGTTTTCGCCTGCGCGACGACGGCCAGTTGGAGCCGATCAACTATCCCGACGGCCGCTTCAGCCAATGGGGCCTCGCCCGCGATGACGATGGCATCCTCTACGGCACCCGCGCCGGTGGGGCGAATCCCGCGCAGGGCTTTCAGCTCCCCGCAGGCTATCCCGTGCTGCGAGTGCGTGAGCACGCCGAGGGCTACGGCACCCCATACTCCATCTGCAAAGTCTGGGACGACTCCTCCGGCGGTTACGACTTCGAGAAGCAGCACATCCTCACCAGCTTCTCCGCCTGCTGCGGCCAGACCATCCTGCGCAGTCCGCTGATGCCCGAGTTTCACGGTCACATGGCCACCTGCGAGCCCGTGGGTCGATTCATCCGCCTCAGCCGCTTCGAGCGCAAAGGCGGCCTCGCGGTGGCGCACAATGCCTATCCGCAAAGCGAGTTCATCCGCAGCACCGATGCCTATTTCCGGCCCGTGTGGACTGAAAACGGACCCGACGGCTGCCTCTACATCGCGGACATGTATCGCGGCATCATTCAGGAAAAGGAATGGTTCCCCACCGAGGTCAGCGCCGAGATGAAAGCCCGCTACGTCGAAGGTTATCGCAAGGACAAGCTCGTGGACTGGGTGGAGCGCTATCATCGCGTCAAAAAATGGGGCATGACCAAAGTGGTGCGACATGGCCGCATCTACCGTCTCGTGCCCGATGGCAAAAAGCCCGGCCCGCAGCCGCGCATGTTGGACGAAACACTGGAGCAACTCACCGCCCACCTCGCCCATCCGAACGGCTGGTGGCGCGACACCGCACAGATGCTCCTCGTCAACAAACGCGACTCCAGCATCGCACCCACGCTCATCACCATCGCACGCGAGCACAGCGACACGAGTGCCCGCATTCACGCGATGTGGACCCTCGATGGCCTCAAATCTCTGCCGAAGGACGTGCTGCTCGCCAACCTCAAGCATCCGCAACCACGCGTCCGCCGAGCCGCCGTGCAGATCAGCGAGAGCTTGTTCGCCAAACACGATGCCGACATCACCACCGCGCTCGCCGCTTTGATCAGCGATCCCGATCCGCAAGTGCTCGCGCAGGTCTATCTCGCCCATCGCAGCATCAAGGCCGCCATACCCGCTGCTCTCACTGCCCAAGCCTCAATGCAGCCGCTTCTCGCGGCCATCATCGAGAAGGAAAAGGCCACCGCTTCACTCGCCGAACTGGGCACTTCCGCCAAACAAGGCCAGCAAATCTACCAAACCCTCTGCACTGCCTGCCACGGCCCCGATGGCCTCGGCGTGAAGCAAGGTGACAAGCTCCTCGCGCCCGCCATCGCGCAATCTCCCTGGTTCAAAAACAACGGCGACATCCCCACCCTCGCCCGCATCCTCCTCCACGGCCAAACCGGCCCCATTGAAGGCATCAGCTACGGTGAAGGCGTCATGCTGCCGCTGGCTCAAGTCTATAATGACGAACAAATCGCCAGCGTGCTCAACTACGTCGGCGAACGCTGGCACCAATGGAAAAAGCCTGTTGTTCCTGCCGCCATTAAAACCATCCGCAGCGAAACCGCCGACCGAAAAACACCATGGACGCCTGAGGAACTGCGGGAGCGGGTGAAGAAGCAGTGACGCGCAACAGTCGGAAGCAACTTTTGACGCCATGAACCGCCGCCATCTCCTCACCAGCGCCGCAGGCACTCTCGCCTCGGCGTGGCTTCCTGCTTCAGCCGCCGACACGAAAAAGAAGACGGTCTGGGGTATCGCCGAGCTTTGGCAGTGGCTCTATGAGAAGCAGCAAACGAGCGGTCATGATTCTGCGGACTGCCTGCAAGCGCATCTCGACCACGGCATCCGCCATGTCATGTGGGCGCTCGGCCGGAGCACGCTCGACTACCACAGCGCCCTGCCAACCTCCACGATGTATGCGGGCGATACACGACCGGAAACAAAGGTCATCGGCGATTCATTTCGCCAGGAATGCTCGCTGCGTGCCGCTTTGGCCTTCGCCGAGAAAAACGACATGGTCATCTACGGCCGACTCGGCATGAACCGTCATTATGGCGACGCACTCGGGGGCGGTTTGCGCTCCAAATACATCGCCGGGCATCCCGAGTGGATGGAGCGGCATCGCGGCGGGCAGGTGGACGGCACCAAGGTCAGTTTTGCCATTCCCGAGTATCGTGCCGAACGCATCGCCGTGTTGCTGGAGGTCGCGCAGATCGGTGTGCATGGCCTGTGCCTCGACTTCTGCCGTCAGCCGCCCATCGCACGCTATCATCCGCAGATTCTCGATCCCTGGCTGAAAGTAGGCCGTGATGATCCACGCAAGATGGCCGTCGCCTCACCCGAGTTTCTCGCGTGGGCGCAGCATCGCGCAGATTTCGTGAATCTTTTCATGCGCGATCTCCGCGCCCAGCTCCGCGAACTGGAGCAAAAAACGAATCGCAAGGTGCCCGTGCTGGTTCGCATCCCCGAGGCCACGCTGGACGTAAACTTGATGGAAGGTATCGATCTCCGCACCTGGCTCAAAGAGGGGTGGGTGGATGAGATCGCCCTCGATCCGCTGTGGATCTGGGAGTTCGACTATCCCGACACATCTCGGCCCTACGTCGAACTGGCCCGCGCCCATGGCGCCAAGATCCATGGCGGAGCCAACACCGTCACCGGCAAAGGCGTCACCGCCAACGCACGCGGCTTTCTCGAAAGGATCGCGCGAAACTATGACGAAGGCGTGGACGGCATCGCCCTCTTCCAGACTGACGCGGCGGTTCTCGATCCTGCGCTCAAAGCCTTGCTTGGCCACCTGTTTCCACGTCTCGCCGATGCCACCGCCGTCTCCGAACAGCTCACTGCTGCTCGAAAAAATCAGCCAGAGATGAGCGAGGGCGAGCGCCACTTCGGCCTCGACAATCACAGCCTGCTTCCACAACTCGGCAGAGCGCCCCGCCTCAGTCTCGATACTCTTTGAACCCATGATGCGCATCCTCCTCTTCCTTCTCTCCTGCGTGAGCCTGCTCTCAGCAGCTCCGCTGAAAACCGCGCGACTTCTCGCCGCAGGCAAAGAACCCGTTCGTGTCGTCTGCATCGGCGACAGCATCACTGGCGTCTATTATCACACTGGCGGCCTGCGTGCGTATCCCGAGATGCTGCAAATCGCCCTGCAAAAAATCCATCCGCAGGCTCAGGTTACCGTGCGCAATGCTGGCATCAGTGGCGACACCACCACCGGCGGCCTCAAGCGCTTGGAGCGCGACGTCCTCGCCCACAAACCGCACCTTGTCACCGTCATGTTTGGCATGAACGACCTCGTGCGTACGCCCGTGGCCGATTTCCAAAACAACCTCCGTGAAATCATCCGCCGCTGCCGCGCCATCGACGCCGAGGTCGTCCTCTGCACGCAAAACTCCATCGTCGAGTCCCCGCAGCGTCCTGGAGCCAAACTCGCCGAGTTCACACAGGCCATCCGCGACATCGCCAAAGCCGAATCGCTCCCCGTCGCCGATTGCTTCACTGCCTTTGAAGCCGTTCACGCCAAGGACTCTCTCGAATGGAACCTGCTCCTCAGCGATCCCATCCACCCGAACATGGCCGGTCACAAACTCTTCGCCGAAACCATCGCGCAGACCATCACCGGCCAGAAAACAACGCTCAGCGGAATCGGCCCGCCTTTGCCAGCTCTGCGCCACACGCACGCTCTGCTCAAAGCGGGCAAGCTCGTCAAAGTGCTCGCCATGCCGCCCTACGACACGCTCATCGCTCCCGCGATTCAGCAACTCTATCCCAAAGCCGTTGTCAACGTCACCTCATGGCCCGTCGAAGGCCAGACGCTTGCCCAGCTCGAAGAATCCGCCAAAAAAGTCCGCAGCATGGCGCAGGATCTCGTGCTCATCGCCGTGCCGGGATCACTTCCTGTGCAAAAGCCCGAGGCCTTCCACAAAAGCTACTCCTGGATCATGAACTGGTCCCTCAGCTTCGGCCCGCAGCAGTGGGATGTCATCGTCGCACTGCCATCTGCGACGAAAACCAAACTCACCACCGAAGAGCAACAACACGAAGCCCTCGCCCGCCGTTTGATCGAAGCTCAAGACCTCCACAGCATCGAAGGCGATGCCGCCGCATTGACCACTCTACTCACTCAACACCTCAAGACCCAAAACTGATTCCTTATGAGACGCTCCAAAGTCCTCGCCAAGCTCCGCGCTGGCAAAATCGCCCGCATCTGTTGCTGCGGCTCCCCCATCGCCTTCTTCCCGGCCATGGCCGCCCACTTCCACTACGACGGCATCTGGCTCGATGGCGAGCACCGCGCGTGGGAGGCCCGTGAAATCGAAACCATGCTCGGTCGTCATCACACCGCCGACATCGACTGCATGTGGCGTCCGCCCACGAAAGAAAAGAACGGCCTCTACCGCCTCCTCGAAGATGGCGCGGCCGGTTTGATGATTCCGCACGTCGGCAGCGCCGATGAAGCCCGCGCTCTCGTCAGTGCGATCAAATTCCCACCCCTCGGAGATCGCGGCTTCTGCGGCGGCGGACGCGATGCCGACTACTGGATCGGCAAGCCGGCCGACTACACCGACGCCGCCAATCGCGAGACCTTCCTCACCGTCCAAATCGAAACGCTCCAGGCTCTCGAAAGCGCCGAAGCCATCGCCGCAGTGCCCGGCGTGGACATTCTCTTCATCGGACCCGGCGACATGTCCCTGCGCCTCGGCTGCACGCCTGGCGTCAATGATCCCGTCATGATGGAGGTGCAGAAAAAAATCGCCGCCGCCTGCCGCAAGCACGGCAAAGCTTGGGGCCGCCCCGTCGGCTCCGCCGCCGATGCCAAAACCCTCATCGACCTCGGTGCCCAGTTCATCGTACATGGCAGCGAATTCGGTGCCATCCACGCCCACTTCACCGCCTGCGCCGCCGACTTCGACAACATCCTCAACGAGACAGCCGGTGCGCCTGCCATTCCTGAAGGCAAAACCTACTGAGGCAGCCGTGACCTCCGCCAATCTCCTTCCACGTCTGCGAGACGCCGGTTTGATCGACGGCGAGGTGCGCGTGACACCGCTCACCGGCGGTGTGTCGAGCGACATCGTGCTCGTCGAGTCCGATGGAGGCCAGATCGTCGTCAAAACAGCCTTGGAGAAGCTCCGCGTCAAAGATGACTGGTTCGCCGATGTCTCGCGCAATCGCGTGGAGCAGGCCTTCTTTGAATACGCCGCGCCGATCATTCCGGAATCCGTGCCGCGCATCCTCGGTGGCGGTGATGGCTGGTTCGCGATGGAGTATCTCGGTGACATGCCCAATTGGAAGACCGCTCTTCTCGCCGGAGATGCCGATGAATACACCGCAAAGCTCGCTGGAGAAATCTTGGGTCGCCTGCATGCCGCCTCGTGGCTCGATGATGTCGCACGTACTCGATTCGACACGCTTCCCAACTTCCACGCTCTCCGCATCGAGCCTTACCTGCTCACCACCGCCTCGCGTGTTCCCGAAGTCGCCGACATTCTCCGCGCTGAGGCCGCACGACTCTCCGAAACGAAACTCGCCCTCGTCCACGGCGACTACAGCCCGAAGAATCTCCTCGTCGGTCCGCAGCGTCTCATTGTGCTCGATGCCGAATGCGCCTGGTTTGGCGATCCCGCCTTCGACACAGCGTTTCTGCTCACGCATCTGTGTCTGAAGGCTCTACTGCATCCGCAGACCATTCATCTTGTTCCAGCGTTTTGGTCCGAATACACCTCATCATGCGATTACGATTTGGAGCAGCGCACCGTTCGCTTGCTGCTCTGTCTCCTGCTCGCCCGTGTGCATGGCAAATCGCCGGCTGAATACCTTTCCGAAGCACAACGCGCCTTCATCACGCGTTTCGTTCTCACACATCTTCCGAATCCACCTTCGCTCGCGGCATTGACCGCTGCTTGGACATGAAAATCACCTCCCTCGACGCCCTGCAAATCTTCGACAGCCGCGGAAATCCGACCGTGGAGGTCATTGCGACACTGGAGGACGGCACCACCGGCCACGGCCTTGTGCCCTCCGGAGCCTCCACCGGTCATCACGAGGCATTGGAGCTGCGCGATGGCGATCAGAGCCGCTTTCGCGGCAAATCCGTCTTCAATGCCATCTCACATGTGCATGGCGAAATCGCCCACGCCGTCGTGGGTCGCGATGTCTTCGATCAAAGTGGCCTCGATGCCGCCCTGATCTCGCTCGACGGCACGCCGGGCAAATCACGCCTCGGCGCAAACGCCATCCTCGGCACCAGCATGGCCGTCGCACAGGCCGCCGCGAATGCGAAACGCGTGCCGCTCTATGCCTCGCTCGGCGATGGCACACTGCTGCCGCTTCCTGAGATCCAAATCTTCGGCGGCGGCAAGCACGCGCAGGGCCGCATCGATATCCAGGACTTCATGATCATGGCCCTCACGGCCAAATCGTATGATGAAACGCTCGAAGTCACCTCGAACGTCTTTCAAGCCGCCGCCGACATCATGCGCCAGCGTGGCCTCCTCGCTGGCGTGGCCGATGAAGGCGGCTACTGGCCCATGTTTGATCGCAACGAGGATGTGTTCGATGCATTGCTCGCCGCCATCGAACTCGCGGGCTACACGCCGGGCCGTGAGGTCGGCATCTCGCTCGACATCGCCGCCACCGATCTCTTCCACGACGGCCATTACACGCTCGGCCTCGAAAAGCGCCGCTTTACCACCGAGGAGTTCGCCGCGCTCATGATCGAATGGGTGGACAAGTATCCCATCGTCTCCATTGAGGATCCCATGGCCGAGGACGATTGGGAAGGCTGGAAGATCGTTCGCAACGCCATCGGCCACCGCTGCCAGCTCATTGGTGACGATCACTTCACCACGAACATCACCCGCATCGAGCGCGGCATCGCCGCGAACACCGCCAATGCCGTGCTCATCAAGCTCAACCAGATCGGCACCGTCACCGAAACCCTTGCCGCCATCCGCCGCACCCAGGCCGCTGGCTGGCTGCCCGTCGTCTCCGCTCGCTCCGGCGAAACCGAGGACGCATTCATCGCTCATCTCGCCGTCGCCACCAACGCCGGCCAGCTCAAAGTCGGCTCCTTCAGCCGCAGCGAGCGCATGGCCAAATGGAACGAAGTCCTTCGCATCCAGCGCCAGCTCGGCTCACGCGCCCGCTTCATCGGCGCGGGCATCTTCTCACAAGCCGGAATCTCTCTGCCATGAATCCTCCTGACCGCGAGATCGAATGCACGATCCCCATCCTTCCGGTGGGCGATCTTGAACGCAGCATTCAGTTCTACACCGAGACCCTTGGTTTTAAACTCGACTGGCGCAGTGGCTCCATCGGCTCCGTGTCCAGAGACGGGTGCGCAATCATGTTCCGACAGTCCAACGCGGTCACCGCACCCTGCTGGGTATGGATCGGCCTCGAAAGCGATGCACTCTTCCACCTTTACCGCGAGCGAGGCGTGAAAATCCTCCAAGAGCCGATGAACTGGTCGTGGGCCTACGAAATGAAGTTCGAAGATCCCGATGGCAACGTCCTCTGGCTCGGCACCGAGCCTCGCGATGACCAGCCTAAACAGGATATGCCATGAAAGCTTTGCCTCGCCCCCAGATCGGCCTCGGCTGCGTCACCTTCGGGCGCGAGATCGACGAAACGGCATCCTTCGCGCTGCTCGATCACGCTTGGGGGCGCGGCGTGCGGCACTTCGACACCGCCGCAGCCTATGGTGGCGGCGCATCGGAGACGATCCTCGGCAAGTGGCTGGCTTCGCGAAAACCCGAAGGCATCACCGTCGCCACGAAGATTTTACCGCCGTATGACTGTATCGACCTCACGCCGAGCCTGAAACGCCTCGGCGTCGAACAAATCGACCTGCTCTACCTGCATCAATGGCACGACACCGCGCTACAAGCCGCCGCCGCGCTCGAAAAACTGCCCGTGAGGCGATTCGGAGCCAGCAACGTCACGCTGGATCAACTCCTCACCCTCGGCCCGCGCTTCCGCGTCATCCAAAATAACCACAACCTCGCTGTCCGGGATGTCACCAATGAATTGCGCGACTACTGCGCAGCGAATGGCATTTCCATCGTCACCTACAGCCCGCTCGGAGCCGGTTTTTTGACCGGGAAGCATCAAAACGGCGTTCAGGCCGGTTCACGCTTCGAGATTATTCCTGGCCATCAGCAGGTCTATTTTCATGATGCGGCCTATCAACGCCTCGCACGGCTCGAAGCCGTCGCGAAGCGCAGTGGCCACTCGCAGGCGCATCTGGCACTCGCCTGGGCGCTGCATCAGCCGGGCATCGACACCGTGCTCATCGGTGGCCGCACGCCCGCACATCTCGATCAGGCATTTGCCGCGCTGGATTTCGATGATGAAGCCGTTTTGAACCAACTCACTCCATGAACATCCCCGATCTGCCCCAAATCGTTGCCGATTACGAAAAGGACGGTGTCGTCCGCATCCCTCACTTTCTCAGCGCCGACGAAGTCGCCGCCGTGCGTGCCGAACTGGAACGCTACATCCGTGACGACCTCGCCGCGCAGCCTGTCGATGCGCGCACCTTCGAGAAGGATGAGAAGACTGTGCGCAATCTCTGGCGCTTGGAGAAATACAACACCTTCTTCCGACAGCTTGGTGAACGCGCCGACATCCTCGCCTTCATCGCCCCGTTCGTGCATGGCGAGCCGCTGCTCGTCGGAGTCGAGACCTTCAACAAACCCGCCCGCATCGGCTCGGGAGTGCCTTACCATCAAGACAACGCCTACTTTTGCCAGACTCCGCCGGACATGCTCACCGTCTGGATCGCCATTGATGCCGTGACCGAGGCAAACGGCCCCGTTTTCTTCGTCAAAGGCTCGCACAAAGAGGGTATGCAACCCACCAAACCTAGTGGCGTGCGTGGCAACAGCATTGGCATGGCCGAGCCATCGCCCGTGCCGCTCACCGATCAATTCTGCGGTCTCCTCGCCCCCGGAGATGCCACCATTCATCAGTGCGAGACCTTTCACCACTCCGCGCCGAACACGACCGACCACTCCCGCCTCGGCCTCCTGCTCGTCTATCGTGGTGCGCACACACAAACTGACCCGAAGCTCAAGGAAGCCTACGCAGCCGCTGTCGCCGCCACACCGCCCGCGTGATTGACGAAAGCCTGAGGGCATGACCGCGTTCACACTCGCCATGAAGTCCCTGCTCATCCTCCTTTCGTCACTCGCCATCGCAGCTTCGTCCTTCGCGGCAAAGCCGAACATCCTCTTCCTTCTCAGCGACGACCACAGCTACCCCTTCCTCAGCACCTACGGCAGCCCGAACGTTAAAACACCGACGCTCGACCAGCTCGCCGCCGAGGGCATGAAGTTCCACCGCTTCTTCACGGGAGCACCGCAGTGCGTGCCCTCGCGGGCGACTCTCATGACCGGCCGCTCGCCGGTGGCCGCACGTATGACGCGATTCTCCGCGCCCTTGCCGCGCGATGAGATCACACTGCCCGAACTGCTTCGCGACAAAGGCGGCTACTTCACCGGCGTGTGCGGACGCAGCTTCCATCTCGATGGAGCGACGAAAATCGGCCAGGGAGCCGCGAAAGTCTTCCAGGAGCATCAATTGAAGACCTTCATCGACCGCGTGGACTCGCTGAACCAATGCGGCGATGCCGAAGTGGCCTCACAAGTTGCCGCGTTTCTCGACAAGAAGCCTGCGGACAAGCCCTTCTTCATGTGGGCGAACTTCAGCGACCCGCATCACGCCTGGAACGCCCCCGCCGAGTTCCGCCCTGATCCTGCCTCGCTTCAAGTGCCCGCGCATTGGCCCGATCTGCCCGGCGTGCGCGAGCAGCTCGCCGACTACTGCGCCGAAGTGAACCGCGTGGACCGCACCGTCGCGGGCGTGCTTGATGTGCTGAAAAAGCGCGGCCTTATGGACAGCACGCTCATCATCTTCTGCGGCGACAACGGCATGGCCATGCCGCACGGCAAAGGCTCCCTCTATGATCCCGGCTCGAACGTGCCCTTCCTCGTCCGCTGGCCCGGCGTGGTGAAGCCCGGCGGCGACACGCGTGCCCTCATCAGTGCCGAAGACCTCGCGCCCACGCTGCTAGCTGCCGCCGGCCTCGCAGCTGGCCCCAAGATGAGCGGCGTGAGTTTCCTGCCGCTGCTCAAAGGTGAAGATCACACGCCGCGAAAGCACCTCTTTGTCGAGCGCGGCCCGCATGGTTCCGCACCCGTTCAGGCCGGCATGACCAATGCCGGTTACGACCTCGCCCGCGCTGTGCGCAGCGACCGCTTCAAGTTCATCTACAACTGCACGCCCTGGATTCCCTATTCGCCCGTCGATTCCGCCAGTGGCCAGGCATGGAAGGAGATGCAGGCCGCCCACACCGCCGGAAAACTCCCGCCCGGCATGAGCGCCACCTACTTCACCACGCCGCGCCCCGTCTATGAACTCTACGACCTCGAAGCCGACCCAGCCGAGTTGAACAACCTCAGCGGAAAACCCGAACTTGCCGCCACCGAGCGCGAACTCCGCGCCGCCCTCGCCGAAAAGATGATCCTCGATTGGGACTACCTCCCGCTCCCCGATTTGATGGAAGGTGCCGCCGGCAGCGCAGGGAAGAAGGGCAAAGGAAAGAAAAGGTAAATCTGAGTGAACGCGCAACGCTACATTCCTGTTATCGCGAACGTGCCTATGAATGCTCAGCATAGCCACGAATCTCGGTGTTGGGAGTGAGCATCAGCGCCAACAAATGACATTGACGGCATCCGTTTTTTTTCCGTAGCATGGATGTCCTATGTCACTCCAAGCACTTCTCATCTGGTCCGTTCTCGGTCTTGTCGCCGGCATCATTGCCAAGCTCATCATGCCGGGCAGGCAGGGCATCAATCCCATCACCACAGTGTTGCTCGGCATTGCCGGCAGTATCATTGGTGGAAAAGTCGGCAGTCTGGTAAATTGGGGCGTTGCGGGCGAATTCAGCATCAAGGGCATTGTCACCGCCGTTGGTGGGGCGCTCCTGCTGATGTTTGTGTGGGGCCTGATTTTCAAGAAGAAGGCGTGAGCAGCGCTGGTTGCAGGGCGCTGCCCGCGCACGTAGGCTCATTCATGCAAATGCTCCGTCACCTCCTGCTTGTCACCTTGACCCTGTTTTCCGCCAGCGCTGCCGAGCCTGCGCTGGCGGGCAAACTGGCCCGCGTGGCCATCACCGATTCAGACATAGAGGACATGCGCCGCTGGCGTGAACTGCGGCTGTGGATGGATGAGGCCGTCACACAGGGGGCTTCGGGCTTGATTCTCGACATCCACATCACGCAGAGTCATGCGCAGGCCACACTGCCGCTGGCGGAGGAACTGGCCCGCCTGAAGATCAAAACATCGGCGTTTGTGAACACGTCTGCCATCGGTGGCGGCGCGCTGCTGGCGCTGGCCTGTGATGAAATCTGGATGGCTCCTGGTTCACGCATCGGAGCCGCCCCACCGAAGGTGCAGGTGGATGAATCGCTCTCACCGAAGGCGCAAGACACGCTGCTGGCCGAGGCTCTGGCCGTTTTGAAGGCGGGAGCGCGCAGTCTTTGCAAACTCAAAGGGCACCGGCCTGAAATTGCCGACGCGTTTGTGGATCGTGACAAGGGTTTGGTGGTCGGGACGGCCACGCTCGCGGAAAAAGGCGAGTTGTTGCTGCTGGATGCCGACACGGCGGTGCAACCGGTCGATGGCAAGCCGCTGCTGGCCCGTGCGATCATCGCCAATGTCGAAGCGCTGGCGAAGGCTGCCACACCGGCGGGAACGCTTGTCACCCTGAATGCCGCCTGGTTCGAAAAGCGTGGCGAAAAAGTGGCTGAATCAAAACCTGCGGACAAAGCAGAGGCAAAGCCGGAGACCAAAACGCCTGTGATCGCCCGTGATCAAAGCTACAAGGACAAAGTGGTCGTCATTCCCGTCGGGGAGGATGATCTCATCATCCCGGCGCGCTTTGAGTTCATGAAGCGCACGCTCGCCCTCTGCAACGATCAGGGCGCGGAGGCGGTCATCTTTGATCTCGACACACCCGGGGGTCTGGCCTGGGACACGATCAGCCTGATGATGAAGGACCTGCAAAGTCTCAAGCCGCGCAGTTTCTCCTTCGTCAATACGCGCGCCATTTCCGCCGGTGCCATGATCGCCATGGCGACGGATGTGATCTACATGGCCCCCGCCAGCGCCATCGGCGCTTCCACGCCGGTTTCTGGCGATGGCACGCCCCTCGCCGAGGCCGAGCGTGCCAAGAACAACTCCGCCTTCATGGGCATGGCCCGCACCGTCGTCCGTGAGAAGGGCCATGATGTGCGCATCATCGAAGGCATGATCGACATGGACCGTGGTCTGATCATCAATGGCCAGGTCATCATCGCGAAGGGCGAGATCGTGACGCTCGACTCCGAGCAGGCCACCATGCTCATCAACGGCAAGCCGCTTCTCGCCAAAGGCATCGCCAAAAGCATCGACGAGATCAAGCAGCGCGAGTCCTTGAAGGGCGAGGTCATCACCGCCGAGCCGACCGGTTTTGAAATGATCGCCATCTGGGTCACTCGTTATGCGGCTGTCCTGATCCTGATCGGCCTTGCTGGAGGTTACCTCGAAATGCAGACCCCGGGGTTTGGCATCCCGGGATTCATCTCGATCGGAGCCTTCGCGTTGTTCTTTTTTGGCCACTACGTTGCCGGGAGTCTGGCAGGGCAGGAGACCATGGTCGTGGCAGCCATTTTCGTCCTTGGCATCGTGTTGATCGGCGTGGAGTTGCTGGCGGCTCCGGGGACCATCCTCCCGGGTCTTCTTGGCTTCACCTGCGTCATGGTCGCGCTTGTTTATGCGATGTCCGGCTGGGAAATGGTTCCCTCCGGTGGTGAAGCACCCGCTACGGACGGTGGTTTCAGCTTCAACTTGGCCACCTACGCTGTCGGTTTCCGCAACTTCGCCCTCGGCGTCACCGGGGCGGCGGTGATCATCACCCTGCTGGCGCTCTGGCTGCCGGAACTGCGTCCTTTCCGTGCTTTGGTGCTGCAAACCGCCGCCGGGGGCACCCTGAATGACACTCCGTCCATGCAGGCCGCCGCCAAGGCCAAGGCGGGGGACGGCGGTCTCGCCCGCAGCGCCCTGCGTCCCTACGGCACCATCGAAATCGGCGGACGGCTCGTCGAGGCGATGGTGGAGGGCGATTATGTCCAAAGCGGCACCGCCATCCGCGTGCGCGAGGTGCGGGGCGAAAAGATCATCGTCGAGGCGGTATAATCGCCATTTTTGCGAGTGCATCCGCGAGTTTTGATCGTTAATCTCTCCAACAACCGCATGTCCAAAAACCTCAGTGCCCTCTCTTTCCGCAAAGGAGTCGAAAAAAATGTCTTCGAACGCATGGTCGATGCCGCCGACAAGGCTGGCACCGCCGAGAAGAATGATGTCGTCCGCCAAATGGGCGCGGATCATCTCTTTGGTGACGCGGTGACGCTCGGAGCAGTTTCGTTCTATGACTTCCTCAAAAAAGAAAATGAGGGGAAGAAAGTCTTCGTCTGCAACGGAAGCGCCTGCCTGTGCGCTGGCACGCAGGACAAACTCCACCACACGCTCGAAACTCATTTCAAGGAGGAGGAAATCGGCCACATCTGCTGCTTGGGACGCTGCCATGAAGGCGGTGCATTGCAATACCAAGGGAAGAACTATTCCGGTCAGAGCGATGCTGCTCTGGGTGATCTTTTCAAAACCGGCGAAGGCGATGCCGAAGACCGCTATGCCGTCGTCTCGCATCTCCAGCCCGCGCAACTCACCGCCGAGTTCCCCGGCATCGCAGAATACTACGCGTCCTTCAAGGAACTCATCACCGAAGGCAATCGTGACGCGCTAGGCTCTGAATTAAAAGACAGCGGCCTGCGTGGACGCGGCGGCGCGGGTTTCCCGCTGCATTTCAAATGGTCAAGTTGCCGTGCCGCCGAAGGCGCGGTGAAGTACATCGTCTGCAATGCTGACGAAGGCGACCCCGGTGCCTACATCGACAAATACCTCATGGAAAAGCAGCCGCACAGTGTGCTGCTCGGCATGATGGTCGCCGGTTGGTTCGCCGGTGCTGAACACGGCATCCTCTACATCCGCGCCGAGTATCCCGATTCAGTCATGATCATCAACGAGGCCATCGAAGACCTGCGTGCGGCCGGACTGCTCGGCCCGAACATCCTCGGCACCGGCTTCAACTTCATGCTGAAGTCCATCAAAGGCGCCGGAGCCTACATTTGCGGCGAGGAAACCGCCCTGCTCGCCAGTCTTGAAGGACAGCGCCCCGAAGTCCGCACGCGCCCACCATTCCCGACAATCGAAGGCCTGTTCCGCAAGCCGACCATCGTCAACAACGTCGAGACCTTCTCGAACATCCACGCCATCCTCACGCTCGGTGGCAAAGGTTACGCCCAGATCGGCACACCGCAGTCCACCGGCCCGAAACTGCTCTCGCTCGATTCTCATTTCGTGAAGCCCGGCATCTACGAAGTCGCCATGGGCACCCCGCTGCAAACCGTCATCGACCTCGCCGGTGGCTTCAAAACGAAGATCAAGGCCATCCAGATCGGCGGTCCGCTCGGCGGCCTCATTCCGATGAGCCACATCGCCCAGCTCACCGTCGATTTCGAGAGCTTCAAGAAAGCCGGTTTCCTCCTCGGCCACGCCGGCGTCGTCAGCATTCCTGAGACGTTGCCGATGATCGAATACATCCAGCACCTCTTCCAATTCACTGCCGACGAAAGCTGCGGCAAGTGCTTCCCCTGCCGCCTCGGCAGCACCCGCGGCAAGGAACTCATCGCCAAAGCCCGTGGCGACGCCAGCTACAAGATCGACCGCGAACTCATCACCGATCTGCTCGACACCATGGAGCAAACCAGCCTCTGCGCCCTCGGCGGCGGCGTGCCGCTGCCGATTAAGAACGCGCTGGAGCACTTCGATGGGGAGTTGAAGGATTACTTCAAAGCTTGATGCATGAGCGCCACACCTCTGCTGCGAGCAGTTCTGCAAGCCATGCAAAAACATGGACTTGAGGCCATTCTCATCGGCAATGCAGGCGCGGCCATTCACGGGGCTCCGGTGACCACCATCGACTTTGATTTCATGTTTCGCGACACGCCGGACAACATGCGCAAGCTCAAGGCCGTGGCGAAGGAACTCAAAGCAGTGATCCTGCGCCCCTACTACCCCGTTTCGAAGTTGTACCGCATGGTGGACGACGATCTGGGTCTCCAGGTCGATTTCATGCCGGTGGTGGATGGCGTGAAGTCCTTCAACAGTCTGCGTTCCCGCGCTGCGCGTCTGACACTCGAAAACGCCCCGTTGCTCGTTGCCTCTTTGGCGGATATTGTGGCCAGCAAGCAAGCCGCCGCCCGTCCGCGTGACCTCGCCGTGATGGAAGTCCTCCAACGCACCCTGCATGAGCAAAGCCAAGCCAGTTCCGCAAAAAAGCCGCCGTCCGACGCGGCTGGAAGTCCTCGCCGCCCTCAAAGCCGAAAGCGACCAACACCTCACTGATCTCATCCGCCGCCGACTCGCCATGCCGCTCGAAAAACGCATGAATTTTCTGCGCAAACGCCTCCCTGGAGGCGGTTCTTGTCTTTGAACTGACTTTACACGCCCAAACAGCCCCCAGCCATGGTCCAAGATCTCTCCACCCTCACCGCCTTCATCGACGGCGAACCGCTCCGTTTCGAGTCCGGCGAAACGCTGCTCAACTTCATCGACCGTCACAAAGGGCGCGGCTTTGTGCCGACGCTTTGTGATGCCCCGCAGCTCGAGCCGTATGGCGCGTGCCGTGTGTGCAGTGTCGAGGTGGCTTTGCAGGCCGATGGGCCGCGTCGGGTCGTCGCGAGCTGCCACACGCCTTTGGCGGCGGGCATGCATGTGTTCACCGAGTCCCCGAAAGTGCGGAAGCTGCGGAAGAACATCGTCGAGCTAGTGCTCACGGACCATCCTCTGGACTGTCTGACCTGCGAAGTGAGCGGAAATTGCGAGCTGCAAACGGTGGCGGCAAAGGTGGGCATCCGTGGCGTGCGTTACCCGGCGGGCGCGAACCATCTGGATCGTGCGAAGGATCATTCGCACGCCTACATGACCTCCGAACTGGCGAAGTGCATCAACTGCTCCCGCTGCGTGCGTGCCTGCGATGAAATCCAGGGCCAGCATGTGCTCTCGATGCATGGTCGCGGCTTCAACGCGAAGATCATCAAGGGCCTCGACCAGTCCTTCGCGGACTCCGAGTGCGTCTCCTGCGGTGCTTGTGCGCAGGCTTGTCCGACTTCGGCGATCAGCGACGTGTTCTTCTCCAAATCCATCGAGGCCACGAAGAAGACCCGCACCATCTGCACCTACTGCGGCGTCGGCTGCAATCTCAACGTCGCCACGAAGGGCGATCAGGTGCTCAGCATCCAGGCCCCGGTCGATGCGGAGGTGAATCACGCACATACCTGCTTGAAGGGCCGCTTTGCCTTCAAGTTCTACAATCACCGTGATCGCCTGCGGAAGCCGCTCATCAAACAGGCCGACGGTCAGTTCGAAGAAGCGACGTGGGACGAGGCTTATGATCACATCGTCGCCAATCTGACCCGCATCAAAAACGATCATGGCGGTAACGCCGTTGCGGGCATTTCATCCGCACGCTGCACGAATGAGGAAAACTACCTCATGCAGAAGTTTATCCGGCATGTGATGGGCACAAACAACATCGACTGCTGTGCCCGCGTCTGCCATTCGCCGACGGCCTGGGGCATGCAGAAGAGCTTCGGCACCGGCGCGGCCACGAACAGCTACGAGGACATCGAGCACACGCGCTGCATCATGGTCATCGGTGCAAATCCGACCGAGGGCCATCCCGTCACCGGCGCACGCCTGAAGCAGCACATCATGAAAGGCACGCCGCTCATCGTGATCGACCCGCGCAAGATCGAGCTCGTGCCTTACGCGAAGCATCACCTCCAGCTCCGCCCCGGCACGAACGTCGCACTGCTCAACATGTTCGCCCGCTGCATCCTCGATGCGGGCCTCGTGAAGACCGAGTTTGTGCGCAAGCGCTGCGAGAACTGGGAAGAGTTCGAAACTGGCCTGCGTGCGCTCGACTTGGACGCACTGGCAAAGATCACCGGCGTGAGCGTGGAACTCGTTCGCGCCGCCGCCATCGAATACGCCAGTGCGGAGGCCGCGATGAGCTTCCACGGCCTCGGTGTCACCGAGCACGAGCAGGGCGCGAAGACCGTCATGCTCATCTCCAATCTCGCCATGATGACCGGGAACATCGGCCGTCCGGGTGTCGGCGTGAACCCGCTGCGCGGACAAAACAACGTGCAAGGTGCCGCTGACATGGGCTGCCAGCCGCATCAGGGCGCAGGCTACTTTGAAATGGTCGATCTCGACGTGCAGAAGCGCTATAGCGAATTCTACGGCACGCCTGCACCCACCGAACCCGGCTGGAAGATCCCGCAGATGTTTGATGCCGCCATTGAGGGCAAACTGAAAGCCCTCTGGCTCATGGGAGAGGATGTCGTGCAGACCGATCCCGACGTGCATCACGTTCGCCACGCCATGGAGAGTCTCGAGTTCCTCGTCGTGCAGGAGATTTTCATGACCGAGACGGCCAAATACGCGAGCGTCATTCTTCCTGCGTCCTCCTTCCTGGAAAAGAGCGGCACCTTCACCAATGCCGAGCGCCGTGTGCAGCGCGTGAACGCCGCCGTGAAGCCGCTGGAAGGCACCAAGCCCGACGGCCAGATCATGTGCGAGGTCTTGCAGCGCTTCGGCTTCCCGCAGCCCGACTACACGCCTGATGGCGTGCTCGCCGAGATCGCGCAGATCGTGCCCTTCTTCAAAGGAGCGACCTGGGAAAATCTCAGCATCAATGGCAAGCAGTGGCCCGTCAAAGAAGGCGGCGTTGACACGCAGATCATGCATCAGGAGCAGTTCACCCGCGGCAAAGGCCACTTCCACTTCTTCTCATGGGTTGAGTCCACCGAGCTGAAGACCAACGGTGCCGAGTTCCCCTTCATCCTCACCACCGGCCGCATTCTGGAGCACTACAACTGCGGCACCATGACCCGCCGCACCGGCAACAGCCAGATCGTCACCCAGGACCTCCTCTCCCTCAATCCCGCCGATGCTCAGCGCAAATCCATCCGCAGCGGCGACCGCGTCCGCCTCAGCAGCGCCCGTGGCGAGGTCGAACTCGAAGCCCGCGTCACCGACGAAGTGAAACCCGGCATTCTCTACACCACCTTCCACTTCCCCGACGCCATGGTGAACAACGTCACCGGCCAGGGCTGCGACGGCGACACGATGTGCCCCGAGTACAAAGTCATCGCCGCCGATGTCGAATTCGTCAGCGCCGGAAGGCCAAAGAAGAAGCGGATGATGGAGATGGCTTGATTTGAGGACCACCATGCCTTTGCCCGATTTCAACGACCAAGGATTACTTCCAAATTTTTTATCAGGCATTTAATGCTACTCAGCCACGTCCCCATCACGCCGCCCGCCACGACCTTCCGGCGTGCATGTGCCGCCCGGAGCACTGCTGTGAACGGACGGATTTGAACCGCTGATCAGACCCTGATTGGACGCTGATTGGACGCTGATCACATGCCTCTGTCTCTGGATTCATCAGCGTCTCGTAAGCATTCCATCAGCGGTTCGAACCTCTTTGGGAGACAGGGCGACGGCGGGCAACTGAAGCCTGTGCCGGAGTGGGTAGAATGATGAAGGGTAAATTGATGGTCTCTGCTTTTGGATTCCAAACATCATTTTACCTCGCTGATGCAGGGGAGCCGGCAGGCCGACGGCGAGGCATGAAAGGCACCCGGTCAAGACGTGAGGCCGTGGGGAATGCTTGAAAATGGCTGGTGTGGGGAGTCCATTGCAGGCTGGATGTGTTTGGCGTGGAAGATCCCGCCATTCTGCGCGGCATCTTTGCCAAACTATCCGGCTTCTTCGACTGCCGCAGACTCTCAGACTCCTGTACCAGCCGGAAAGTTCGGCGAAGGATTTTCATCGTGCTGGCGATGTTTTGTGCGCCGAACACATCCGGCCTACGGACAGAAAATGGCAGCCGGAAGTCCGGCGCAGGCTTGCCTTGTTTCCAGCGGAGGATGGAATGATCCCTCCCCTGGCTCACATCTCCAGGAAGTTCTTCAGCAGGTGCTTGCCGTCCTGCGTGAGGATGGACTCGGGATGGAACTGGACGCCGTGGATGGGGAGTTCCTTGTGGCGGAGGCCCATGATTTCGGAGTCGTCATCGCTGGCGGTGGCGGTGATTTCGAGGCAGGCGGGCAAGGTGGCGCGTTTGACGAGGAGGGAATGGTAGCGCGTGGCCTCGAAGGGTTCCGGCATGTTTTTGAAGACCGATTTGCCCGTGTGATGAATCATGGAGGTCTTGCCGTGCATGAGGCGTCCGGCGCGGACGACATCGCCGCCGAAGACGTGACCGATGGCCTGATGACCGAGGCAGACGCCGAGGAGCGGTGTGGTTTTGCCAAAACGCTCGATCACGGCGCAACTGATGCCGGCTTCCTTCGGCGTGCAGGGGCCGGGGGAGATGCAGATGTGGTCGGGCTTGAGCTTTTCGATCTCATCAAGCGTGATCTGGTCGTTGCGGCGGATCTCCATGACGGCTCCCATCTCGCCGAAGTATTGGACGAGGTTGTAGGTGAAGGAGTCGTAGTTGTCGATGATGAGGAGCATGGGGGAACGTCAAGCGGTCAACGGTCAAGAGTCGCGCTAGAAGCCGCGGAGCTGCAGCAGCGTGTCGAGCTCGCGCTGGAAGACGGGAATGTCTGCGGCAGGCGGCTTGTAGTCCGCGGTCGGTCCGCGCATGCCGAAGCGACCCATCTGATCCAGGAACCACATGATGGTGTTGCCGTCGCTGAAGGTGGCTTTGCCGCTGATGAGAGCGCCGGGAGGCGGGATTTCATCGACGATGATGTTCAGATCGCTGGCACCCGCCGGGGCTGCGGCGACCGGTTCTCCGTCGGGAAGTTCGCCGTCTGCACCGGGAGCGGGCGCTGGAGGGGCGGGTTTTTCCGCAGGCGGAACTTCACGCGGCTTGTCCTGAATCTTGACACCCAGCTCCATGAGCAGGAGACGCGTCTCCATGTAGGTGAGCGTGGTGCTGCATTCGCCGCGGAGGCGGTCCTGGATTTGATTGAGGGTGGAGCCTTCAGCGGCCCATTGTTCGACGAGCTGACGCTGTTGCGGGGTGAGATTTGCCATGAGGTGGGGTTGCGAAGCTGAAATGAGATCAGTCTTTCATCTTGTCGGTGATGACATGAGCCAGGCCGGAGGCTTTTTGATGGAGGGTCTTCACCTCCTCCTCGTTCAGGGCCTTGCCTTCCGGGACATCGACGAGCGGGATCATCTCTTCGAGGCCTTTGCGCAGGGTTTGCAGCGCGGGGTTTTTCATGATGGAGGGATGCAGGCTGTCGAGGCTCATCATGTAATACTCGGCGATGTCACGACGGGTGAGCTGGCGGGTTTTTTCCTCGGCGTAGTTGTCGCGAATGCTCTGGGTGGAGATCTCCAGCGCGCGCAGCCAGCCGCCAAGGCTGATGAGATGGGCGATGTCCACATCGCGGAGCTGAACCATCTCGGCCTCGACATCGGCCTGAGTTTTGGCGAGCTCGACGCGGAGATCCTGCCAGTTGCCCTTGAGGCTGAAGTCACGCAGGCTGCCGGTGTGCTTGTTCATGCGGTTGCCGACGCCGAGCGCCTTGCCGTACTTGATCATGGCCCTGCCGATGCCTTCCATCTCCTCGACCTTCTCGCATTGCACGATGAGGAAGCCGTCGGCGATGAGGGTGCCGAGGCCCAACGAGACGAGAACACGGTCAGCGGGTGTTTTGTCGCTGAAGGGGCGCTTGAGATCGTCGTAACGGAGCTTGCCGACCTTGTTGAGCATGTCGAAGAGCTTGCGGATCGAGGGCGTGGTGAACTCGTTCACGCCGAACTCCTCGCGCACATGCTCATCACCGATGACATCTTCGGGAATGGGGTTCTTCTGCGGGGTGCGCTCCGGGGCGTCCTGGGCGGGGAGCACGGCGATCCCGGCGGCTCCGAGCACGGGCAGCAGCAGACGGGCGATGTAACGGCGAGTCATGGCGACGATGATACGAGGTCGTGGGGTGATTTCCAGCGCGAGTCTGGAAAAGTCTTTCGAGCCGTCAATTCGCTACATTTCCACGGATTCCGGCGTTTGATGCTCACCATCATGCGTGTGCCCACCTTCCTGCTTCTCCTTGCCGCTATCCATCTGCCCGCCCAGGAGGCACCGCCAGCGCTGACGGAATACATGGGGCGTGAGATCGCGCAGACGATGCACTGGAAGGGTGCGGAATGGCTGATGCGCCGCGTGCGCGAGCAGGAGGAGGGCCCCTCAAAAATGCGCGAGCAACTCCAGGTGAAGCCCGGCATGGTCGTGTGCGACATGGGCTGCGGCAACGGCTACCACACGCTGCCGCTGGCCGCGATGGTCGGGGAGAAGGGCAAGATTTTCGCCGTGGATGTGCAGCCGGAGATGATCGAGATGTTGCGCCAGAACATCACGCGGAAGGAATTGAAAAACATCGAGCCGATCGTCGGCCTCTACCACGATCCGAAGCTGCCGCCGAACACCTGCGACATGGTCCTGCTCGTGGATGTCTATCACGAGTTCTCCCATCCCGTACAGATGCTCGCGGGAATGCGCGCGGCCTTGAAGCCGGACGGACTGCTCGTGCTGGTCGAATTCCGCGCCGAGGATGACGCGGTGCCGATCAAACCGGAGCACAAGATGAGCAAGGCGCAGATCCACAAGGAGATGAACGCGAACGGCTTCGAGCTGAAACGTGAGTTTGACGGCCTGCCGTGGCAGCACCTGATGTTCTTCGGCAAGGCGGAGAAGAAATAGCGTGCCGTCTCACAGCACGTTCACCGCAGCGCCGCCATCGACGACAATGCCCTGGCCGGTGATGTAGCTGCCGGCTTCGCTGGCGAGCATCAAGGCGGGGCCGGCGAGTTCGCGTGGAGCCGCCCAGCGCTTCACGGCGGTGCGGTCGGCGAAGTATTGCTTCTCCTCATCGTTGAGGAGTTTGCCCGGCATGTCGGTGAGGAAGGGGCCGGGGCAGAGGCAGTTCACGGTGATGCCGTAGGGGCCGAGATCGAGGGCGCTGGCACGGGCGAGGCCGATGAGCGCGGCTTTGCAGGCGCAATAGACGTTGCGCTTTAAACGCCCACCGACGCCGAGCACACTGGAGATATGGATGACGCGGCCCCACTTACGCGCCTTCATGCCAGGCACAATGGCGCGCGTCAGAGACATGACAGCGGTGAGATCGACCTCGACGTTGCGGTCCCAGACCTCGTCGGTGATTTCGTCGATGGCCTGCGGGTTGTTGATGCCGGCGTTGTTGACGAGGATGTCGATCTTGCCGAGGC
Organism: Akkermansia muciniphila; assembly: GCA_945882215.1. Taxonomy (GTDB): domain Bacteria; phylum Verrucomicrobiota; class Verrucomicrobiia; order Verrucomicrobiales; family Verrucomicrobiaceae; genus Prosthecobacter. The sequence continues at coordinate 26,068 of CAMCWM010000062.1, forward strand.
GCTGTTCGGCTTCAGCGGCCAGAGCTTTGACGGCGGCACGATCCGCCATGTCGGCGACCATCCATTCGACGCGCACCTTCAAGCCCTCGCCGATTTCAGCTGCGGCGGCTTTCAATTCATCGGCGTTGCGGCTGGAGATGAAGACATCGGCTCCTGCTTCGGCGAAGCCGCGTGCCATGGCCTTGCCAAGACCTTTGCTGCCGCCAGTGACGAGTGCTGATTTGCCGGAGAGATTGAAGAGTGGGGAGGACATGCGCGCGGTTTAGCATGCGCGCATGAAGTGCGCGAGCGGAAAGCACATCATGATCAACCATCCGATGCCACCTCGGCGGCGATGAGCGAGGTGCGGCAGAGGCGTGCGTACATGCCGTCGCTTGCGATGAGCTCATAGTGGGTGCCCTGCTCGATGATGCGTCCGTGGTCGAGGACGTAGATGCGGTCGGCATTGCGGACGGTGCTG
>CAMCWM010000063.1 GCA_945882215.1 Akkermansia muciniphila
GGATCATCGGCCGCATCGACGACGTGCTCAACGTCGCCGGTCATCGCCTCGGCACTGCTGAGGTCGAAAGCGCCCTCGTTTCACATCCTTCCGTCGCTGAAGCGGCGGTTGTCGGCCGTCCCGATGAAATGAAAGGCCAGGGCGTCGTCTGCTTCGTCACCGTGAAGGAAGGCATCAAAACGAGCCGCGAACTCGGCGAGGAACTGAAGAAGCACGTCCGCAAGGTCATCGGTCCCGTCGCCACGCCGGATGAAGTCCGCTTCGCCGCCGCGCTGCCGAAGACCCGCTCCGGCAAGATCATGCGCCGTCTCTTGAAGCAGGTCGCCGCTGGCGAACTCATCAAAGGCGACACGACGACCCTGGAAGACATCAACGTCATCGCCCAGCTCGCGGCGAGTGGTGAGGATTAACCCAGTCTGTAAATAGGTGTTGTAATGGGGGCTCACCTGTCTGGTGTGTTTTCCTGCCAAGCCTGCACTATCCGGCTGTATGTCGGCGTTCATTTGGCGTCACCACTCTCTTATCATGATTCGCACCACACTTTTGTTTCTCGCTCTCACATTAATCGTTGCCTGCGACGCAAAAAAACTCGGCACGGTGCCTGACGTGGAAAAGGCGATCGTTGTCACAGCCGACTGGCCCACGTTCCGTGGCGCTGATCGCTCTGACATGTCCACTGAAACCGGGTTGCTCAAAACCTGGCCGGTCGAAGGCCTCAAACGTGTCTGGCTCAATGAAAGTGCCGGACTCGGCTATTCGGGGTATTCGATCGTTGGTGGCACGCTTTACACGCTGGGCGCGCGTGATGCGGTGGAGTATGTGATCGCCATTGATGCGGCCACCGGCAAAGAAAAGTGGTCCGCCGAAGCCGGAGCGCTGCTCACGAATGGCTGGGGCGACGGCCCGCGCTCCACGCCGACGGTGGACGGCGGCAAAGTTTATGCGCTGAGCGGGAAGGGGATCCTCGTCTGTCTCGAAGCTGTCGATGGCAAGGAACTCTGGCGTGCGAGCCTGACGGATCTCGGCGGCAAGGTGCCGGGCTGGGGCTATTGCGAAAGCCCGCTCATCGTGGGTGATTTCGTCGTCGTCACGCCCGGTGGATCGCAGGGCACCTTGGCGGCCTTTGACAAAAGCACCGGGATGAAGGCCTGGCAGTCGGAAGGCTGGACGGACGGCGCTCAGTATGCCTCCGCCATTGCCGTGGATCACAACGGCGTGAAGCAGATCATCCAGCTCACCATGCAGAGCATCGCCGGCGTGAACGCCGTGAATGGTGAGGTGCTCTGGCGCACTGAGTTTCCCGGCAAAACGGCCGTCATACCGACTCCCATCTTCAGCGAGGGTCAGGTCTTCGTGGCCGCAGGCTACGGCGTCGGCTGCAAGTCGGTCAAAATCGGCCCTGGCAACACCGTGGAGGAAATCTACGCCAACACCGACATGGTGAACCACCACGGCGGCGTCATCCTTTATCAGGGTCATCTCTACGGCTACTCCGACAAGGGCGGCTGGACCTGCCTGGATTTCAAGACCGGCGCGGTGAAATGGCAGGAGAACAAGGCCCTCAGGAAAGGCGCGATCCACTTCGCCGACGGCATGTTCTATCTGCTGGAGGAAAAAACCGGCGTCGTGGTGTTGATCGAAGCCTCGCCTGAAGCCTGGAAGGAAAAAGGCCGTTTCTCACTCGCTCCCCAGACCACCCAGCGCAATCCGAAGGGCATGATCTGGACCCACCCCGTCGTCAGCGGCGGCAAGCTCTTCCTGCGCGATCAGGAATTGCTCTTCTGCTTTGATGTGAGCGGGAAGTAGTCGTGGGCAATCCTGCCCGCTCTATGGCCGCACATTCTTGCGCAGGGAAGTGCTGGCAAAATTGAACCAAAGTGAAGAAGGTGGCAATCAACGTCGCACGCCTCCATGAATACAGTTCTCCTGATCACGGCCATCGCCTCAGGCATCATTGGCATCGGTCTCGGAGTGTCGCTTTGGAGTCAGGCCGCTGAGCATCGGGACAAGGAGATCCAAGATCACGAAAGAATTGGTTGGATGGCGTGGGACATGATCGGATGGTTGCTCACGGATGGCCTTTTCCAGTTTTTCGCCGAGTTGGGAAAACTGCCAGCAACGGCACGGGCGGCATCTGAGCTCTGGCGGTCGGATCCATCCTACCGCACGACCTTTTACTGGTTCCTGATCGCTGTGGTGGTAGCGCTGATCGCCGCCTAGCCTTTTCTAAACCCGGCGTGAAGGAGAGAACCTTCGTCCCAAGTAGAACGGCTTTGGAAAGCCGTTCTACGGATGCGTCTTTACACACGATTGACAGACATCCGGCTGCCTCGGCTATGCTGTGAGCAGCCATGAAAATCACTTCATCCTGCCTCGTCCTCGCCGCATTACTCGCCCAGGTTCATGCGGAAACCTCGCTGACCATCTACAATCAAAACTTCGGCGTCGTGCGTGACACCGTGCCGCTGGATTTGCAGCAAGGCGTCAATCAGGTGCGCTTTGCCGACACCACCGCGCATTTGGAGCCCGACTCCGTCATCCTCCGCGATCCAAAGTCCGGCGTGAAGCTCAGCATCCTGGAGCAGAACTACCGCGCCGATCCCATCTCCTCCGGCCTGCTGCTCAACCTCAACGAAGGCAAGGAGATCGAGTTCTTCGTGCGCGAGACCAACAAGCCCGATCGAGTCGTGAAGGGCAAAATCATCCGCAGCGGCTACGTCACGCACAATCAATCGGCCATGCAGCGCTATGGCAACCGCTACTACCAGAGCCAGATGGCCATGGCGCAGGGCACCTCGCAGCCGGTGATCGAGGTCGAGGGCCAGTTGCAGTTCTCCCTGCCCGGCGAACCGCGTTTCCCAGCCCTCGCCGATGACACCATCCTCAAACCCACGCTCGACTGGCGCATTCACACCGACAAGGCCGCCAAACTCGATGCCGAACTCTGCTACGTCACCGGCGGCATGAGCTGGGAGGCGGATTACAACGTCGTCTCTCCTGAAAAAGGCGATGTCATGGACCTCACCGGCTGGGTCACCATCGACAACCAGTGTGGCAAGACCTTCAAGGATGCGAAGCTGCAATTGATCGCGGGCGATGTGGCAAAGCTGCAGGAGGATGGGAATGACTATCGCTACCCTGCGTCTGGTGCCTTTGCGCCAGCAGCGAACAAGTCGGCCCCCGCAGTCACTGAAAAAGCCTTCGACGAATACCACCTCTACTCGCTACCGTTGCCCACCACGCTGCATGATCGTGAGACGAAACAGGTCGAGTTCGTCCGCGCTGCCGGAGTGAAGTCGCAGTGCCTGTTCATCTACGACGGCGTCGCCATCGACCAGAACCGTTATCGCGGCTGGACTTACGACAACATTCGCAACGACGAAAGCTACGGCACACAGAGCAATCCCAAGGTCTGGGTCATGCGCGAGATCAAGAACAGCGAGGACAACAAACTCGGCATGCCGCTGCCAAAGGGCAAAGTGCGCTTCTACCGCCAGGACGACGACGGGAAGCTGCAATTCGTCGGCGAGGACGTGATCGACCACACCGCACGCGACGAAACGCTCCGTCTCTACACCGGCAACGCCTTCGATCTCGTCGGCGAACGCAAGCGCACCAACATCAAGGTCGATTCCAGCAACCACTGGATCGATGAATCCTTCGAGATCAAAGTCCGCAACCGCAAGCAGGACGAGTCCGTCGAAATCCGCGTCGTCGAGCATCTCTACCGCTGGACGAACTGGGAAATTCGCGAGCCTTCCAATGCCTTTGAAAAGAAAGATGCCCAGACCATCGAGTTCCGCATCCCCCTGAAGCCCGGCGAGGAGAAGACGCTCACCTACACGGTGCATTACTCGTGGTGAAGGTTTGAGATGTCGGCGAGCGTTTCATCCGCCAACCAACTCAACCACGCCATGAAACGCACGCTCTCCCTGCTCCTCGCCCTTTGTCCTCTGCTCTCTCTTCACGCCGACAACTGGCCCATGTGGCGCGGGGCGAACGGGGATGGCACCTGCACCGAGTCGAATTTGCCGGAGAAATGGGGCATGGAGGAGAATGTGATGTGGAAGGTGGCGCTGCCGGATCGCGGGAATTCGACGCCGGTGGTGTGGGGAGACAAGGTGTTCGTCACCCAGGCCATCGAGAAGGAAGGCAAGCGTCTGCTGCTGTGCTTTGACAAGAAGACGGGCAAGCAGCTCTGGGATGCGGGCACGATCTACAAGGAGCCTGAACTCACGCATGCCACGAATCCATACTGCGCTGCCTCACCAGCGACGGACGGCGAGCGAGTGATCGTGTTTCATGCTTCGGCGGGTGTGTTTTGCTATGACATGAACGGCAAGGAGCAGTGGAAGCGCACGAACTTGGGCAAACTGCATCACATCTGGGGCTGTGGCACCTCGCCGGTGCTCGCCGGAGATCGCGTGTTTCTCAATTTCGGTCCTGGTGAAAACACCGTGCTCTACGCCTTTGACAAAAAAACGGGGAAGACCCTGTGGGAGCACAAGGAACCCGGCGGTGCTTCGGGCGAGGCCGGAAACAAGACCTGGCTGGGATCGTGGAGTGATCCGCTCCCGCGCAAGACCGGCAACCGCTACGAGCTTCTGATGTCCTACCCCGGACGTGCCTGCGCTTTCGATCCGCTCAGCGGCAAGGAGCTATGGACCTGCGGCGGACTCACACCGCTGGTCTATAACTCGCCGCTCTACACCGACGGCCTGGGAATTTTCATGTGCGGTTACGGTGGCTCGGCGATGGCGGTGAAAACGGGCGGCAGTGGTGATGTGACGGAGAAAAATCGCGTCTGGCATCTGCCTCGTGTGCAGCAGCGCATCGGTTCCGGCGTGATCCATGAAGGCCACCATTACATTCTCACCGACGGCGGCATCGTGGAATGCCGCGACCTCAAAACGGGCGACATCGTCTTCAACGAGCGCATCAAAGGCCCCGGCCCCACAGGCCAGAACTGGTCCTCTCTCGTGCTCAGTGCCGATGGCAAATGCTATGCCGCGAACCAGGGCGGCGACTGCTTCGTCTTCAAAGCCAGCCCCAAGTTCGAACTGCTCGCCACCAACTCGCTCGGTGAGAAGATCATCGGTTCCATCGCCGTGAGCGACGGCCTGATTTTCATCCGTGGTTACAAGAACCTGTGGTGCATCGGTAAGAAGTAGCCTCGGGCTTCAGAGCGCCTCCCGGCCCCGCATTTCCCTTTGACCCTGCCGGGGCGAGACGCTAACGAAAGCGCCCGCCTATGGCCGCCTCCGATCGTCAGCACACTCTCGCCAAAACCGTCTCGATGATGGGAACCTCGCTGCATACCGGCGAGCAGGTCACACTTACGCTGCAACCGGCTCCTGAAAACTTCGGCTTTAAGTTCCGCCGCATGGACCTGGAGGACAAGCCCTTCATCCCGGCGCTGGTCGAAAAGGTGCAGAAAGTCGAGCGCGCCACCACCATCGCCGAAGGCGGCGTCAATGTGCACACGGTGGAGCACGTCATTTCCGCCCTCGCGGGCATGGGCGTGGACAATGCCATCATCGAAATGGATGCCAACGAGCCGCCCATCGCCGATGGCAGCTCGATGCCCTTCGTGGAGCTGATCAAGTCCGCGGGACTGGTGGAGCAGACGGAGGCACGCAAGGTTTTTGAAGTGCGCGAGCCGATCTACCAGGAAACCCGCGACGGAAGCATTCTCACCATCGTTCCCGACAAGAAATTCCGCATCTCCTGCACCAACGTCGGACCCGGCGGTCGCTTCACCCAGTATTTTAGCACGGAGATCACTCCCGAGACCTACGAGAAGGAAATCGCCGCCGCGCGCACCTTTGTGTACTACGAGGACATCGCGCCGCTGATGGAGAAGGGCCTCATCAAAGGCGGCACGCTGGAGGCGGCAGTCGTCATTCGTGGGGACACGCTGCTCTCGAAACAGCCGCTGCGCTTTGCCGACGAGTTCGTGCGCCACAAGATCCTCGACATCGTCGGCGATCTGATGCTCTCCGGCAAACGCATCCTTGGCCACGTCATCGCCGTGCGTCCTGGTCATGGACCCAACACCGAGCTGGCCCGCGCCATCGTGCAGCAGTACAATTTGATGCGCAGCATGGTGCCTGCGGCGATCAACATTCCAGCCGGCGACGCCGTGCTCGATGTGAACGAGGTGATGAGCATTCTGCCTCACCGCTATCCCTTCCTCATGGTGGACCGCATCATCGGCTTTGAGGGCGAAACCAAGTGCCGCGCCATCAAGAACGTCACCATCAACGAGCCCTATTTTGAAGGTCATTTCCCCGGCCACCCGATCATGCCGGGCGTGCTTCAACTCGAAGCCATGGCGCAAGTCGCCAGCATCGTGCTGCTGCGCATGCCGGGCAACCAGGGCAAAATCGGCTACTTCATGAGCGCGGACAACGTGAAGTGGCGCAGGCCCGTGCTGCCTGGCGACACGCTCATCATCGAAACGGAGATCCTCAAGACCAAGCGCAGCATCGCCAGCGGCGTCGGCCGCTGCATCGTCAACGGTCAGGTCGTCTCCGAGGCCGATCTCATGTTCAGCGTGGTGGATCGCTAAAAAATACTGCCAACGCATGCCCGCCTCGATCCACCCCACCGCCATCATCGACCCATCTGCCAAAATCGGGGCAGATGTGCACATCGGGCCGTATTGCATCATCGGCGCGGACGTGGAGTTGGGTGACGGCTGCTGGCTTCAGCACCATGTCACGATCATGGGGCCTTCCAAGATCGGGAAGAACAACAGATTCTTCGCCTACGGCTCCATCGGCCAGCAGACGCAGGATTTGAAATACAAAGCGGAGCCGACATGGCTCGAAGTGGGCGATGACAACACCTTCCGCGAGTTCTGCTCCGTGCACCGCGCCACTTCCCCTGGCGACAAGACGATCATCGGCAGCCACAACAATTTTCTCAGCTACGTCCACATCGCGCACGACTGCATCGTGGGCAATCACGTCATTTTCTCCAACAACGGCACGCTCGCCGGGCATGTGGTGGTTGAAGATCATGTCATCATCGGCGGTCTCACCGCCGTGCATCAGTTCTGCCGCATCGGCACTCGTTCGATCATCGGCGGCTGCGCCAAGGTGGTGCAGGACATCCCGCCCTTCTGCACCGCTGATGGCAATCCGGCCCGTGCGCGCGGCTTGAACATCGTCGGTCTGCAACGCGCTGGCTTCAGCCGCGAGCAGATGCGCTCTTTGCGTGAAGCCTTCCGCAAAGTCTATCGCAGCGGTTTGAACAACGCGCAGGCCGTCGAAGAACTCCGCGCGGGCGAACTCACGCCCGAGGCCGCCGCCTTCACCGATTTCGTCGCCACCACGAAGCGCGGCATCATCCCTGGCGGGAAAGCGGCTGCGGATGAGGAGGAGTGAAGGCTGAATCGCCTTGTGGCGCGGCCTTCAAAGAGCGCAGCGTGAGCTGATAGCGCTTCGGCCACAGGATGCAGGCGGCTGCGACCATCGCGAGGCTGAAATGAGGAACCTCGATGCGGCCCTGGCCGACAGGAGTGAAGGCGAGCAGCGCAAACAGGAGGTACCCGGCCTTTCCGCCTGTCAGAACGCTGCGCATGACGAGCCACAGCCAGGTTCCCGCAAACAAGACCAGTCCTGGAATCCCCATCTCCAGCCAGATGGAGACGTATTCGTTATGCGGGGCGTAAAGCGTGCCGGAAACGCCCGTGCCGTGGCCGAAGATGGGCTTTTTCATCGCCTCTTCCCACGCATCATTGAGATCTTTGACGCGCTCGGGGGACTTCAGCTTGTCGAAGTCCAGATTGTAGATGGCCTCCAGCCGGTCGGCGGTATTTTTGTCCTTCATCACGCCATGTTGTGTGCTGTTTTGCAGCACCGCCACGCCGATGCCCAGCAGCGGAATCGCGATGGCTGTCACAATCACGAGGAAACCGAAATTCCGCCGTGCATTGAGCAGCACATAGGCTCCGCACAGCAATGCGAGCACCAGCATGCCGCTGCGGCCGTAGGTGAGAGCCACGCCAGGCACCGCCACGGCGATCATCAGGCAGTTGAAGCGAAAACTCTTCGAGAGAGCGAAGATGATGCCCAGCATCTCGCACAGCAGCACCGGCGGGAAGTTCGGGTGGCTGTTGAAGCCCGCATAGCGTCCTGGAATGCTGCTGAACTTCGCGAAACCGAGCATCTCGTAGATTTCGGAGCCGGTGGTCAGCAGCATCGCGCACACGGCGGCCCAGAGCGCTGTCTTCTGCCATTTCTCGGTCGAAAACACCGCCACCATGGCGATGAACACGAGCATCATGCGCGCGAGATCCATGGCGATTTGATCCTGATACGATGAATCAAACCGTCGCAGCACCGCCGCATCGAACAAACGCACCGCCGGCAGCAGCGCCACGCCCAGCACCGCCAGACAGACACGCGGCTTGTTCACCAGCGAGACGCCGATGCACAGGAACACTGACGCGAGCGTGAAAAGGATCGGTTTGATCGGTGAAATGCCCACGTCGTAACTGCCGATGGCCGCATCCGCCGCCAGGGCACCCAGCATGCCACCACACACCCAGACTAGCACCCACTCGCGGAAGCGGGTCCAGCCATTGGGTCGGAGCATGGGTTGCGGGTAATTCATGAGCGGTTGTGTTGCAGCCAGGCTTGGAACATGAGCACGTCCCAGAGGTAGAAATGCCAGTTCCGTGTGCCGCTGAGGTGCTCCTGCCATTTCTGGCGGATCGGAGCGGCATGGAAGAAGCCTTCGCGCTTCAGGCGTGACTCGCTGAGCAAATCCTCCGCCCACTCGCGCAACGGACCACGCAGCCAGACATCGAGCGGGATGCCAAATCCGCGCTTCGGGCGGTCGATGAGCGTCTTGGGCACATGTCGGTAGAGCGTCTCGCGCATCAGCCACTTGCCTTTGCCATCGCGCACCTTCATCGAGAACGGCACACGCCACGCGAACTCGATCAAATCGTGGTCCAGCAGCGGAATGCGGCCTTCGAGGCTCACCCCCATCGCCGCACGGTCCACTTTGACGAGGATGTCACCCGGCAGATACGTCTCCATGTCGAGATGCATCATGCGATGTGTGAAATCACTCACGCGCGGCCACGCAGCGGTGTCGGTGATGGCCGTGACGGGATCTTGGCCGTCGATCACGATCTCCTGCGGCTTTTTCCAGTGTGACATGAGATTGAGGTAAAGCGTCTCCATGCCCGGCGCGGCGACGACCTCGGCGAGCTTGTGCAGTTTGTCGCCGAGCGGGATGTGGCGCAGGCGTTTGGGCAATACTTTGGCTCCAAGGCCATTCAACACCTTCGGCGGCAGCGCGGTGAGTGCCGCGGCGGTCATTTTCTTCATCGCCGGTGGCATCCAGGAAATCTTGTTCCAAAGACTGCGGCCGACGAAGTAGCGCTCATAGCCACCGAAGAGTTCATCGCCCGCATCACCGCTCAGCGCGACGGTGACATGCTGCCGCGCCATTTTGCAGACGAGATAGGTCGGGATCTGCGAGTAGTCGGAAAACGGCTCGTCGTAGAGGGATGGAAGCTGCGGGATGACATTCAGCGCATCTTCACCCGTGACATACATTTCCGTGTGATCGGTGCCGAGGTGTTTCGCGACATCTTTGGCGAACTCGGCCTCGTTGTGCTCTTTCTCGTGAAATCCAATCGTGAACGTGCGCACAGGCCGCGCGCTTTGTTTCTGCATCATCGCCACGATGAGCGAGGAATCGACGCCGCCGCTCAGGAACGCGCCCAGCGGCACATCAGAGACCATGCGCATGCCCACGGCCTTCTTGAGCATCGCTTCAAAGGTGTCGATGGCCTCGATTTCGGTGCCGGTGAACGGGTTGTCGAGGCCGCGCTCGACGACCTGTGGCAAACTCCAATACCAGCCGGGCTGCGGACGCTCCGAAGGTTCGCGCAGAGTGAGCATGGCGGCCGGTGGCAGCTTTTTGAAGCCTTGGTAAATGCAGAGCGGATCGGGGATGTAGTTGAAGCGCAGCAACGAGGTCAGCGCCTCACGATCAATCGCAGCGTTGAAGTCAGGGAAGCGCTGAATGGCTTTCAATTCGGAGGCGAAGACAAACGTCTCGCCCACCCAGCCGTAGTAGAGCGGCTTTTCGCCGAGACGGTCACGACCGAGATGCAAAACGCGCTCCTGCTTGTCCCAAACCGCGAAGGCGAACATGCCGTTGAAGCGTTTTGTGGCCTCCACGACACCCCATTGGCGGAATGCGGCCAGCATGATCTCGGTGTCCGAGTGTCCGCGCCAAGTGTGCCCGAGCGGTTCGAGCTCGGCACGCAGATCCTGGAAGTTGTAGATCTCGCCGTTGAACACGATGACGAAGCGGCCATCCGCGCTCGTCATGGGCTGATGGCCGAGCGGTGAGAGATCGAGGATGGAGAGGCGGCGATGCCCCAGCGCGATGCCACTGTCAGAATCGACCCACACACCGGCATCGTCAGGGCCGCGCAGCACGATGGCGTCCGTCATCGCGGTGGCGATGGCGTGCATCTCGTGAGCTGCGCGAGACTTGGAAGGATTGAAGAAGCCGGCTATTCCACACATGGCTCAGTGTTGGGTTAAGGGTGAGGTGTGAGGAGTTATGGGTTGGGAGGAATGGGAGGCATGAGACTGATGCGATTCATCCCGTGAGGTGAGCAGACTCTCGAACTGTTTGAGCACACTATTGAGTGAGAAGTGAGTTTCGATGCGCTGGCGGGCAGCAAGGTCTTGCGTGATGCCAGCGTCGAGGATTTCGAGGCAGGCATTCGCGAGGGCTTGGGGATCGCGAGGTGAGACGATGTGGCCGGTTTCGCCCATGACCCAACGCGTGTCGCCAATGTCGGTGGAGACGACAGGTACGGCGCAGGCCATGGCCTCGCCGACGATGTTGGGAAAACCTTCGCCGAAGGCCGAAGAAGAGACGGCAATGTTGAGCGAAGCGGTGAGCTCCGGCAAATCGTGACGTTCGCCGAGAAGCTGGATGTTGGGAGGAACGTCGAGTTTTTCAGTTTCAGCGCCGACAATGATGAATTGAGCTGCCGGATGCTTTTGCGTGATGATTTTCGCGGCGGCGATGAAGGTGGCGTAGTCCTTCATCGCTGCGTTGCGACCAAAGCGGCCGATGCGTCCACGTGTCGGCGTTCCAGGCTGCCATTTGGCAAGATCGAAGCCATTCGGAATGAGCTGTGTCTTCGCAGCGCGATAACCGGTGGCTTCATGCTGTTGCGCGCTGAGTTGCGAATTGTAGGTGATGCGCTTTGGCAGCCAGGAGAGCCACGCGAGGGCGCGGATGACGAGCGCGGAGCCGCGTTTCTCCAACTTCAGATCGTAGAGGCTCTGGCGGATGTTCCAGATCATCGGCACGCTCTTGAAGCGCATGAAGCGCGAGATCGTGGCAGCGAGGCAGCCGTGATACATCCAGCCCATGAGCACATCGGGCTTTGTCTGGCGCACGACTTTGAACAATCGCCATAGTGAGCCCAGCGTGGGTTTGCCGGATGGCATGTCGAGGCTGTGAACCGAGATTCCTGCCTCGCGCAGGGCATCGGCATGCTTGCCACCGCCGGTGAGGCTGATGACGATGTGCTGCAACTCGGGCAGACCGCGGATGATTTGTGACAGCATCATCTCCGCGCCGCCACTGCCGAGGCCAGTGGTGATCCAGAGCACCTTTTTCGAGAGCAGGCGGCTGGTGCGCTGGATCAGTTTCTCGACGCTGAATCCTTCGACGATGCGCTGACGTGGGTTGTGAGGTTGAAAGGCGAGCATGCATTGCGCCAGCGCCTCATGATCACCCGCAGGGAAGATTTGTGATTTGTCGCCGATGATCCATGCGCTGTCGCCAACGTTGCTGGCGATGCAGGGGATGCCGCAGGCCATCGCTTCGCCGATGACGTTGGAAAAACCCTCGCCAAAGGCGCTGGAGTTCACCAGGCAGTCGAAGGTGGCATAAACGGACGGCATGTCGTTTTGCGCGGGCAGCCAGGTGACGCGTTCAGCGAGACCGAGTCGTGTCGCGAGGTCGCGCATTTGCTGCGCGTAGGCTTCATCGCCGGAGCCGACGATGACGAATTGCGCATTCGGATCGAGCGCGGCGGCGTGGAGGAAGGTGGCGTGATCCTTCATCGGGCTCAGGCGGCCGACGAGGCCGAAGGTGAGCTTCTTGTCGCCTGGTTTGGGTCTAGGCGTGAAGTGTGCGGTGTCGATGCCGTTCGGAACGACGTGCATCTTTGCGGTCGGATAGCCGCGTGCGGCATAGTAATCTCGGCCGGCCTTGGAATTGCAGATGATGAGATCGGCGAAGCGGGCGAGGAGGCAGTTCAGACGAAAACTGAGTTTGCCGAGGATGCCCCACAGATGCGCGTCCGTCTGCGAATCACGCACGCCCCAGACGATGCGCGGGAAGCCGCAAAACGGCTTCAAGAACAGCGCCATGAGGTTGGATTCGGCCAGATAGCCGTGGAGTAACTCCGGCCGGATGCGACGCGTGGCCTGGACGAGGCGGAGAAAGAAGCCGAGCAGGTCCCAGCGGCTTTTTTTTCCAACGCAGATCGTTCGCACGCCCGCCGCTTCGAGTTCGGTGCGAAACGCTCCATCGTAGAAATGGATCACGCTGACTTCGTGACCCTCGCGCACGAGTCCTTGGGCGAGTAGCACCAGTTGGCGCTGCGCACCGCCGTGGCCCAGATCACGGATGAGGAAGGCTAGCTTCATGACGCCTCCTTTCGGCGGATCACGATGAGGCAGATGACACAGGTGGCGCTGGCGCAGAGGAAATGCACGATGACCGTCGAGAGCGCGATGCCTGCGGCTCCCAGATGACGCATGAGCAGCCAGTTCAACGAGGCATTGAGCGCCAGGGCGCTGAACGAGATCACGAGCATGAAGCGGGACGCCTGCAATGACACGGCGACCCGTGCGGCGACGGTGCCAAGGATGTAGAAGGGAATCTGGAAAGCCGCGAAACGCAGCACCTCGGCGACGCGCTGCGTGTCCTGCGGGCCGAAGGCACCGCGCTCAAAGAGCGTGCTGACGATCCACGGAGCCATGAAGCAGAGAATCAGCGTCATGGGCAGCGCGGCGCTGATGATGAGGCCCGCGCTGGCGAAGAGGCGCTTGCGCAGGCCGTTCCAGTCACGTCGGGCGACGAGCTCGGCAAAATGGGGGAACAGCACGTCCGATGCCGGGCCGGCGGTGACAGCGAGCACGATGGCGCACACCTTGTCAGCATATCCGAGCACGGCGACGGAGCCGGCGGTAAGCCACGCGGCCATCGTTTGATCCACCACGACCGCGCTGCCGAAGGCGACGCCGCCCACTAGAAACGGCAGCGCATTGCGCAGCACCGTGCGCAGCCCTGGCTCCCAATGCCGCAGACAGCAGCGCCACCAGCACAGCGAACGAGGCAAACGGCGTGCGATGGCGATGAGAAGAACCGCCACATGCGCCACGGCTCCCCAAACGGTGCCAGAGACGAGCGTCCAGGCGTTGACTTGATCGCCAGCAAGCAGCAGCGCCGTGACGATGCCCAACGGGACGAGCATCGGCGCCGAAGAGGCCAGCAAGAAGGATTTTCCCGCCCGCAGCCACGCGGACAGGTGATGTGCGAGGCCAAAGCACAGCAGGAAAGGCAGCAGGCCGTGCAGGAGTTTCACCGCCAGCGTCTGCTTCTGCGGCGTGAAGCCCTGGGTGGCCCATGAAACCAAAAGCGGCGCGGCAAGCGTGATCGCGAGGCCGCAGATCAGCAAAGCCGCGAAATGCCACACGGCGCATTGCACCCCGAGGCGCTCGGCACGTCGCAGACCGCGTCGTTCTCGCAAGTCCGCGTAAGCAGGCACAAAGGACTCCGGCAAACCACCTGCCAACACAGTGGAGGCGAAGGAGAAAAAACCGAACACGAGCATGAATGCGTCCAACTCGTCCGCCGTGCCGAGCTTGGCGGCCACAACGGCATCTTTGGCAAAGGAAACGATCTTCCCGACCATCGTGAGCATGGCCACCAGCAGGAAGCCTGAAACCATGGCCGATCCGGCTCCTCTGGCGAGCAGGGAGCGGAGGGGGGCTGGCAGGGCGATGCGGATTGCAGGCATTTACATAAACTATAAACACCATAAAACAATTGAGCAAACCTTGGCTATGAGTTTTTCGGGGGCTTACGGGCCTGTCAGCCTTGGATTGTCCGGTTCAAACCTTCGGCTCAAGCCCCGCAAAACTGCCTGCGGTGAAGGTCAGGCAGACGACGCTCTGGGCTTGGAGTGGGTAGCTTTGGGCACCGGCATGGCTGGGCGGGGGTCCGCGAGGAAAGGACGGGGTTAGCGCGGTGTCGAAGACGAGGGACCAGTGGCTGTCGCTGCTGCCGGGGAGCATGAATGCCTGGGCGGTGACGCTGTTGTTAAACAGCAGCAGCAACGGACGCGGCTCTCTGCCTCCAGCATCCAGCAGTGCTCCAAAACTGCGGCAGACCACGCTGTGCCATTCCTCATGGAGGAGGAGGGTGCCGTCGTCCTCCAGCCAGGTGACATCTCGCAGACCGGTCGTGGGGTTGAGCTTGCCGTCGAAATAGGTGCTGCGGCGGAACACGCCGAGGCTGCGGCGAAAGGTGGCCATGCGACGGGTGAACTCGATCATCTCCTCGTCACCGTGGCTCCAGTCGAGCCAGCTGATCTCGTTGTCCTGGCAATAGGCGTTGTTGTTGCCGCGTTGGGTGCGTCCGCGCTCATCACCGGCGGTGAGGAAGGGCACACCGAGGGAGCACATCATGGTGGCGATCATGCCGCGGCGTAGCTTGGCACGGGTGCTGACCACCTTGGGGTCCTTGGAGGGGCCTTCGATGCCGCAGTTGGTGCTGTGATTGGTGTTGTCGCCGTCGCGGTTGTCCTCGCCGTTGGCCTCGTTGTGCTTGCGCTCGTAGCTGACGAGGTCCAGCAGCGTGAAGCCGTCATGCGAGGTGAGAAAATTGATGCTGGCGAGCGGCGGCCGCTGGTTCCAGCCGTAGATGTCCTGGCTGCCGCACAGGCGCTTGGCGAACTCGGCCGTGTTGCCCGGATCGCCCCGCCACCAACTGCGCACGGTGTCGCGAAACTTGCCGTTCAATTCGCGCCAGGGCTCCGGGAACTGGCCCACCTGATAGCTGTCCTCCCGTGAGATGTCCCAGGCCTCGGCGATGAGTTTGACCCGCGAGAGCACAGGATCCTGCGCCACGGCGCTGAGGAACTGCGACTGCGTGTGGAAGCCGTCGAGTTCGTTGCGCGCCACGGTCACAGCGAGGTCGAAGCGGAAGCCATCGACATGCATTTCCGTGACCCAGTAGCGCAGGCTGTCCAGAATGAGCCGCAGGGCAGGGGTGCTGGCGGAATCGACCGAGTTGCCGCAGCCGGTGACGTTGAGATAACCCGCGCCATCTTCGCCAAAGTGGTGGCGGTAGTAGCTGTGGTCATCGAGGCCACGAAACATCAGCGAAGGGCCGTTTTGATTGCCCTCGGCGGTGTGATTGTAAACCACGTCAAGGATGACCTCGATCCCGGCGGCATGCAGCGCCTTCACCATCGCTTTGAACTCACGAACCTGGGCCTGCGGATCGCTGGCGGCGGCGTAGGTGCTGTGCGGCGCGAAAAAGCCGATCGTGTTGTAGCCCCAGTAGTTTGTGAGGCCGCGACCAAGCAGAAAGCCATCATCGAGATGCTGATGCACCGGCAGTAATTGCACGCTCGTGATGCCGAGATCACGCAGATAGGTGGTGACGGCAGGATGTGCGAGGCCCGCAAACGTGCCGCGCAGTTCGGCGGGCACTTTGGGATGCGTCTGGGTGAAGCCCTTCACATGCAGCTCGCAGATCACCGTGTCGCTCCACGGCACACGGGGGGCGGGGTCACCGGCCCAGTCAAAGCTCTCGTCGATCACGACGCATTTCAGTGCTTTGGGGCCGTTGTTGACGCAGCCCGGGGCGTGCTGCGGATTGGGCACGGTGTGCATGTGCTCCGCAGCCTCCGGCGCGCCGTGAATGGCGCGCGCATAAGGGTCGAGCAGCAGCTTCTTCGCGTTGAAGCGCATCGCGTTCTGCGGCAGCCACGGCCCATGGGCGCGATAGCCGTACAGCGCGCCCGCTTTGACATCGCGCACGGTGGCATGCCACAGGTCACATTCACCGCGCCTCATGCGCACGCGGGCGGTTTCACGCGCAGGATCGGCCGGATCATAAAGGCAGAGGTCCATGGCCACCGCATGGCGTGAATGCACCACGAAACGCGCCGCGTCCGCCAGCAGTGTGACACCGGGAAGCTGAGGCAGGTCTGGAATGTCGAGGGAAACAGGAGCGGCTGGACTCACGACACGACTGGTGGTGAGCGCAGTGCGGGAGGCAAATCTTCGTTTCCAGCTTTTGAGCAGTGGTTGCATGAGGCTCATCACGCACAACGTTTGCCATGCCGCCATGATTTATCGCCAACTTTTTGTCATTCTCTTCCTCTTCAACGCCTGCTGGGCGCTCGCCCTCGCGCCTGCTGATCCGACACGCTTTGAAAAGGCGATCCAGGCGTTTGAAGCCGAAGATCAGGCCAAGGCACCGCCGAAGGACGTGACGCTGTTCACCGGCGCATCGAACATCCGCCGCTGGCAGTCGCTGCCGGAACGTTTCAAGAAAACACCAGTGCTCAACCGTGGCTTTGGTGGCTCGCACATCAGCGACGTGGTGCATTTCGCCGACCGCATCGTTCTCAAATACAAGCCGAAGCAGATCTACCTCAACGCCGGTGGCAACGACCTGCACTCCGGACGCACGCCGGAGGAAGTGCTGGCCGCGTTCGAGGCGTTTGTCAGTAAAGTACAAAAGGCGCTGCCGAAGACGAAGCTCGCCTTCCTCTCGATTCCGACCTCTCCCTCGCGCTGGGACGAGGTGGAGCTGGTCAAAACGACGAACAGCCTGATTTCCGCCTCCTGTGCGAAGAACAGCGTCGATTTCATCGACATTTTTCCGCTGCTGCTTGGAAGCGATGGCAAGCCGCGGCCCGAACTCTACGTCGAGGACAAACTGCACTTCAGCGAGGCCGGTTATGACGTGGTGACCTCCGCCATCAAATGGCAGAAGGAAATTTTGGCCTTTGCGAAGCTGGATGCGGCAAAAGAGCCGCCTACGAATCCCATCGTCTTCACCGGCAGTTCGAGCATCCGCATGTGGAAATCACTGGCGGATGATTTCCCCGGCCTGCCAGTCATGAATCGCGGTTTCGGCGGCTCCGAGGTGTTTGATTCCTTCAACTACGCGCATCTCACCGTGCTGCAGTATCTGCCGAAGCACATCGTGATGTATGCCGGCGGCAACGACATCAATGCCGGCAAGACGCCGCAGCGCGTGCTGTCCGACTTCAAAGCCTTCGTCTCCCGCGTGCATGCGGCGCTGCCCGAGTGCCGCATCAGCTACATCTCCAACGCGCCCAATCCCAAACGCTGGGCGCTGATCGAGCAGATGCGTGAGGCCAGCCGCCTGGTGGAGGAATACACCAAGACCGACAAGCGACTGCAGTTCATCAACGTCTATCCGCAAATGCTCGGCTCTGATGGCAAACCGAAGCCGGACATCTTTCTCAAGGACGAGCTGCACATGAACGCGAAGGGCTATGCGATCTGGAAAGAGGTCGTGGGGCCGTTTTTGACGAAGTGAGTGGTGTTCACACCAGCCCCTCTTTCACCGCCTTCGCGATGGCACTGCCGCGTGAGCGCACCTGGAGCTTCACATACACGCTGCGAATATATTCGTCCGCCGTGTAGTAGCCGATGCCGAGTTGGGCGGCGGCATCTTTGATGGTGCTGCCGGACACGAGGAGCTTGAGGATGTCCATTTCGCGTGGTGTGAGGCCGTAGTCTTTCTGGGAGGCGGCGTTGGCCTTGGAAAACATCTCCAACACGCGGCGGGCGATGGTGGGGTTGATGGGGGAGCCTCCGGCAGCGGCACTGCGGATGGCGGCGGCGATGTCTTCGGTGCTGGAGGTCTTCAAAAGGTAACCAGCGGCTCCGGCGCAGATGGCGCGGAAGATTTTGTCGTCCTCCTCAAAGACGGTGAGGATGACGATGGCGGTCTGTGGCGCGAGTTGGCGCAGTCTCGCGATGCCGTCGATGCCATTCATGCCGGGCAGGCCGACATCGAGCAAAAGAACCTGCGGCGCGGACTCGGTGGTCAGCGAGGCGAAGGCATCTTCACACGCGGTGAAGCGCTGCGTGCAGGCGAGGCCTTCGACGCGGTTCAAGGCTCGTGCGAGTCGCTCTCCGTAGGTTTTGTGGTCTTCGATGAGCCAGACGTGGATGGTTTCAGGCATGAAGCGGCAGGGTTAGGGTCAAAGTAGTGCCTTGCGGCGAAGATGCGATGTCAGCGCGGCCTTGATGCTTGGCAGCACGGCGGCGCAGGTTGGTGAGGCCCATGCCGGAGGTCGTGGCGGTGGGATCGAAGCCGTGGCCGTTGTCACGGACGGTGAGAATGATGTCGCGGTGATCTTGGGCGAGCGTGATCGTGACTTCGGTGGCTGCGGCGTGGTGGGTGATGTTATGGAGCGCCTCTTTGAACATGAGCATGAGATCGCGCTGGCGATCCACGGCGAGGCGGCGGGTTTGCGTTTCGTTGTCGATGCTCACGCTGTGCTTCATGCCGCGCAGCGTGCGTGCGGCGGTCTCGCGCAGCAGCATGGGGAGGTCGTCGGTGCCGTAGCGTTCGCTTTGCATGAGGCGCGTGATGTCGCGCATGGCGTCCACGGTTTCATCAGCGATGGTTTTGATCTCGGCGAGGTCATCGCGGGCGTGTTTGTCATCCGCGAGAATGTCCTGGGCGATCAAGGCGATGCTACCGAGGCTGCTGCCAATCTCGTCGTGCAAATCCTGCGCGATGCGTTGCCGTAGCCGCTCCATTTCCATCAAGCGTGCGCGTCGTTGCCGTTGCAGCCAGATCAGCGCCGCGATGATGCCGAGCACGACAATGGCAATGATCAGGCCGAGGCCGAGTCCTTGCCAATGTCGAGTGAGACTGGCGCGTTTGGCCTCCAGCACGGCGAGTTGGCGCTCCACCTCGCGGCGTTGCGAGAGTCCGGCGAGCCACGCGGGCCAGTCGAGGATGTCTGCGCCGCTCGCAAAGCCATCCACGAGCGCGTTTTGCGACCAGCCGTCGGCTTCGGTGGAATCCGAGGCTGTGATGTCGCCGCTGGGCGCGATGTTTTTGCCGCCGGACCACACCTGCATCTCCGCCATCGCCAAAACGACACTGCCATTGCTCACATGCGGCTCCAGCACGTTCAGGCGCACAAAACGAGCGCGATGTCTGCCGATGATGCTCACGACGTTGTCGCCCGGCACGGCGTTGTAACTGCCAGATTGCGGCGAAGGCAGCACGCGTGGCAGTTCATTGTCCTCCTCACGCAGTTCGATCTGATAACGCACCGGAAAGCCATAGCCGTGGCTATGTGCAAACTGCGGCGGAGACGCGGGAAACAGCCGCACCTCATCCACCATCGCCACTTGGCCGAGATCGACCTCCACCCACGGATGGCTCGTGGCGCGGAGTTCGCTCACCAGTTTGCTGCGAAAGCCGAGCGCGGGGCTGGAGCGCGTGCCGAGCGGTGGCCCGAGAACGGTGTGACCATCGACGAGATTGATGCGGCCCCAGTCAGGTCGCGTGCCCTGGCTGCTGCTTGCCCGCACCGCCGCAGGGCCGATAGCTTCGAGTCGTGCGCCGAGGTTGTGATTGCCCTGAAGCAGCATCACCTCGCCGAGAGCACAGAAGAAACGCTCTTTGCCGCCGATCAGCCGCGTCGCCGTGATGCGCACCTTTTGCGCGAGACCGCTTTTGGCATCGATCACAACGGGAAGCAGTCCTGGATTCGGAAAATCGGCCTCCGTGAAGTCCGCGATGATCGTGCGCTCGGGGTCTTCGCCTTCACCGAGCAGCTCCACATAAAACCGCACCGGAAAGCCATAGCCAGCGCCTACCGCTCCACCATTCGGCGGCGGCGCGATGAGCACGACCGAGTCGATTTTCTGCGCCTGACCAAGATTCAGCTCCACCCACTCCGCTTTGTCCGCCGAGGTCGAATACTCGCTGTGCCAGCCGAGGCGTTGCGTGAGCTGCACTGGTGGCGTGGCCGGCAAAGCGGCCCGTTTTTCCTCCAAACGCACCCGTTCAGCCTTCAGCGCCTGCATTTCAGGAATCCACGCCATCACCTCACCCAATGCCTCCTGGCTCCCAAGCAGGAGCACGAGGCAAAACAGAGTCTGGAAGGGCAAACGCACGACGTCGCGAGACTAGCGGCGCGAAGGCCGTGCTGCCACCGTGTTCTGATCACAGCATCTCCCCCGAACATTCGGGGGACTTGCAGAATGCTCGGAACCCGCTCGTTTGAGCATCATGCGCTTCCAACCCATACTGTGCGGACTATTTTTCGTTTCGTCTCTTGCGGCGGCTGAACTGCGTTTCGCAGGCACGCTAGGGAACTCGGATGACTCGCAGGCGGTGTTCGCGGGTAAACTGTTCTCCGGCATCGGACCCGTGCTCGATAACGAAGGCACGCTTTGGGAGCGCGGTGGCTCGACGCGGCTGAATCGTTATGCGCTGGATGGCCGGTTGCTGGCGAGCTTTGAGATTCCTGAGGGCGATGAGCGTGGCAGTGATCAAATGACGCGTGTGGGCGATCTGCTCGTGCTGAAGCTCAAGAAGGCGCTCTACACTCTGCCGTTGAACGCGGCGGCAGGCACGAAGCCAGCACGATTGAAGGGCGAGGTGGATGCTCTGGCGTCATCGGCGCAGGGAAATCGGGTGATGGTGATCGAAAAGGATGCGCTGGCGACGGTTGATCCTGCCACGGGCGAACGCACGCCGATGATGCAGCCGGGGGCGCAGATCCGCAGTCTGCATGTCGAGCCGGATGGCACGATCTGCGGCTTTGGCGAAGGCAAGGTGTTCGCTTGGAAGGACAGCACGTTGAAGGAAGGTTTTCCGAAGGGCTTTCAAGGCGAGCGACCGCAGAAGATCGGGCACCACTGGTACTCGCACGCATGGCACGGCACGATCAATCGCTTCAACGAGTCCTTCGAGCCTGATCCAGGCGTGGTGCTCGGCGGCGCGTCGGGTTCGTTCATCGGCTACATGCCCATGAGCAACGACATCGTGAACGGTCGCGGCCTGGTGAAACTGCGCGATGGCTTGTTCGCCATTTCGGGCATGGGCGGCGTGATTCAGTTCGTGCAATGGAACGAGTCGGAGAGCCGCTTCGATGTCGTGCGGCGCATCGGCGGCCTCACGGGGCTGATTGGCCTCGCGCTGGATGTGGACGGCAATGTGTGGACCTCACGCGGAAGCTGGCGTTGGCAGGACGAGCCACAAACGCCACACACCCTCGGCGATCTGGAGCCGTCCATGTGCGCGCAGCCTGTGATGCTCGGCGGCAAGACGCTGTGCATCCTCAAAAAGCACTACAGCAATGTGCAGCTCGCACGCGGGCTGGTGATCGACGCGAACGGTCTCTCGCATCTCGACACGCCAGGAATCAAGGACTTCACCGTGCCGGAAAACATCAGCGGTGCGGCCATGATCGGCAAACGCATGATCGTGACGACACCGAGCGGCGCTGGCTATGAGCTGCCGGTCACGGACGACGGTCATCTCGCGGGCAAACCCTCGCCACTGGCGCTGCCGGGCCTCAAGAACTGCACGAGCCTCGCCTCATTCGAAGACAAGCTGCTCGCGGCGGACACGGATGCGATCGTGGTCTTCGACAGCAGCCTGAAAGAGGTGAAACGCCTCACCACCCATCGCGGCGCGATCCTCATCCATAGCGACGGCCACAAACTCGCCGTCAGCGATCCCGCCAAAGGCGCGGTGCATGTCTATGATTCGCTCGAATCGCAGCCGGTGAGCTACACTGGCCTCGATTCGCCCGCTCACATCGCCATCGCGGGTTCGCGCGTGATCGTGAATGAGCTTGGGAAGCAGCGCTTGGTGAAGCTGGAGCTCGAAACGCCGGTTTTGGTTCCGAAGCTCCTCAGAGGCCGTGCTGGCGGCCTTCCGCTCGAAATCGTGATCACGGATCAAAAGGTCGAAGTCATGACTCCGGCTCAATCCGTGTGGATTGGAGTTTCCAACGGCTCTCAAGTTGACCAAGCGGACCAATCAAGCATTGCGCTGCCGAAGGGCGATTGGTCAAAGATGCGCATCGCGGTTGCTTTGGAGCATGAAGGCCAGCGCGAGCGATTTGGCTTCACGGATCACAAGGCCATTCACGCGCCCTTCAGCGACGATCCGGCGACGTGGGCCGAGTTTGACCTCGAATCGTATCGTGAGGCTGTCGCCGCGAGGCAGCAGGAGATTCGCATCGAGTTCACGCAACCGAGTGAGGGCAAGGCGACGGTGGTGATCGAGAACGAGAAGGGCGAGCGCGTACGGAATCTCGTCAGCGGTCGCAGTTTCACCGCCGGTAAGCATTCGCTCGTGTGGGATGGTCTCGATGAAGCGGACAGACTCGTGGCTCCGGGCAGCTATGCGTGGCGCGGAGTGACGCACGAGGGCATCCGCCCGCAGTATGTGATGAACTTTGCCAATGGCGACGAACTAACGACGGAATCCTGGGGGCCGAATCACAGCACGCTGCACGCGGCAGCGGCGAACTCGAAGCTCGTCTTCTTTGCCGCGCCAGTGACGGAAGGCGGCTGGGCGCTCGTGGCGCTCGATGACAAAGGCAAGCTCGTGCAAGGCTACGAGCATCAGCAGGGCTACGGCATTCAGCATGACGCCATCGCGGCGGATGAGGAGCATCTGTATGTCGCGCAGGATGGCTTCGCGTGGGGTGGGCGGCCGGACTTTGCCAAAGCGGACTGGAAGGCGACGTGGACGGTGACGATCTGCCGCTTCGACATCGCCACCGGCAAGCTCGTCGAGTGGCCCGGCAAGGTGCGTGGCCTGCCTGTGGACACGATGGAGGTGAACGGGCAGTCCGATTTGACGCAGTTCAACCTCGGCGGCATCGCCGTGCTTGATGGGAAGCTCTATGTGAGCTGTCGCGATGAAAAAGCCGTGCTCGTGATCGATGCGAAGACCGGCCAGCAGCTCGATAAAATCGCGCTCGAAGGCGTGCGGCATCTCGCAGTGGGCAAGGAGCTGTTTGCGGTCACGAATCGCGGTGTGGTGCGTGTGAGTGATCGGAAGATCATTATCGAAAACGCGGACGTCAGCGGCCTCGCCATCGCTCCGAACGGCGACATCCTCCTCAGCGATGCGAAGACGCATCAGGTGCGGCGTTTTTCATCGGCGGGCATCGAACACGCGGTCACTGGCAAACCCGGCGGGCCGTATCACGGCAAGTATGATCCCGAGCGTATGGTGAATCCCGCAGGGCTTGTGTTTGGACCGGATGGCAAGCTGTGGGTGACGGAGAAGCGTTGGAATCCGAAGCGCGTCATCGCGTGGGATTTGAAGACGAACAAGGTCGTGATCGAGAAGTTCGGCATGCCGCACTACGGCGGCGATGGCAGCGGCTTTGATCCCGAGAATCCGCGTCGCTGGATCGGCCTCGGCTGCTTCTGGGATGTCGATTTGGAAAAGAAAACCGCGCGGCCCACGCATGTGCTCAGCCTCGATGCAGGCCATCTCGGCCACTTCGAGCCGCATAGCTACGCGTTCTTCCGGGAGGCCGGGCGAACTTTTGTCGCCACTCGTGGAAAGCTCGCGCTGATCAGCGAGGTGCTGCCCGATGGCACGCTGAAGGACATCGCGGCCACAGCGGGCACGCATCATTTTGGTTATGCCTTCAACTGGCAGCCGCCGCAGGCCTACATCGACGCATTTTATGCGAAGTGGCCGCTGAAACGCCTCGGCGAGAAGCCCGGCAAGAAGGGCGAGGGCAAGCCGTGGTCGCAGCGCGGCATGGGCGTGCTGTGGGTGGATCGCAACGGCGACGGCACGGCGCAGAAGGAGGAGTTCGACTTCTGCGGCGATCAGATCGACTACGCGGGCGGGCCGTGGGGACACATGCAGAGCTCGCTCACGTTTCACATGCCGGTTGCCGACAAGACGCAGGTCAAAGTGGTCGCGATCAAACCTAAAGGCTTCCTCGCGAATGGCGTGCCGGATTATCCGACGCTCGATGAAGCCATTGCGCAGGCCGTGCCGGTGAGTTTGACGCCCGGCAACAAACGCAGCGGTGTCGCCACGATTCGCGACCGCTTTGGCCGCTTCCTTTTCAATTCCGATCCCGAGATGAACGCCTACGCCGCCGATGGTCTCCATCTCTGGAGCTACGCGAACCAGTGGAGCGATGTGCATGGCAGCCACGACGCGCCGCTGCCCGAGCCCGGCGTGATGCAGGGCGTGATGGCCTTCCTCGGCATCGCGCCGCTCGATGACAGCGCGGATGTGTTTTTCGTGAACGGCAATCACGGCCGCTGCTTCACGCTCACGAGCGACGGCTTGTATCTCGACGAGGCATTTGTCGATGTGCGCGTGAGCTATTTGAAAAACGAATACCGCCTCGGCGGCGAGATCTTCGGCGGCAGCTTCGGGCGCGATGCGAAGAGCGGCAAATACTACGTCCAGATCGGCCACGGCCCCTATCGCATCTACGAACTGACCGGCTTCGACAAAGTGAAGCGCCTCAACGGCAAGCTCACCGTGACCAAGGATCAAATCGCCGCCGCCGAGCGCCAAAACCTCCGTCAAGTCGCCGCGAAACAGCAGGCGAAGACCGCCACCATCCCCGGCAGCATCGCGTGGGACAAGAGCGGCAAATTCAAGACGCAGCTCGACCTCGCAGCCGATGCCACGCACCTGCATCTCACCTGGCGCGTGCAGGATGCGTCGCCGTGGATCAACAACGGCCGCGACTGGACCAAGCTCTTCGCCACCGGCGACACCGTCGATTTCCAATTCGCCTGCGACCCAAAATCTGACCCCAAGCGCCGCGAACCCGTGATCGGCGACAAACGCCTGCTCATCGCCCCGCACGAAGGCAAACCACTCGCCGTCCTCTACGCGCATCGTCAACCCGGCGGCAAAAACCCCGTCGAATTCACCTCACCATGGCGAGGCGCAAAGGTCGATGACGTGCAACAGGTCCCCGAGGCCAAAATCGAAGTCAAAACCGACGCCAACGGCTACACCGTGAAAGCCAGCCTGCTTTTGAGCGAACTCGGCCTACCGCTCCAACCCGGAAAAAAACTCCGCGCCGACTTCGGCGTCACCTTCGGCGACGCGGCAGGCACCGACACCAATCTACGCTCCTACTGGTCCAACCCAAGCACCGGCCTCGTCGATGACATCCCCGGCGAGATCATGCTCTCGCCGAATTTGTGGGGTGAAGTGGAGTTGAAAAGCTTCTGACCATTCCCCAAACAACACTCTGCGTTCTCCCCATCTTGTATGTAGCAGCGTCCTGATTTCGAGCTGAAAACAAAGATAGGCTTGGAACTCAGGCGCGCTGGTGACGGCCAGCACGCCTGAGAGCGTGTGGGAGAGACCGGTTCCTAACATGGCCCGTTGAGGCCGGCGCAGAGCAAGTCACCCACATGCCAGGACAAGCTTGAACTCGAACAGTTGACGGAGCCTGCGCCAGGAAAACCCGGCGCGGCAGCTCGCATCACAAGAATGAAGTCCAGCAACTCAAACTCATCCCATCCATGAACACCCATTCTGCCTCCGCCGGGGGCGTTGTCTATGTCGGAGTCGATGTCTGCGCCGAATGGCTCGACATCCACGGCCTCAAATCCAAAAAAATCACCCGCCTGGCCAACACGTCCGCAGGGCACGCCAAACTCATCGCCCAACTGCCCGCAGAGGCCCACGTCGTCCTGGAGGCCACCGGTGGCTATGAGCACGCGCTGTGGCTGGCGCTGCTGCGGGCAGGCAAGATCGTCAGCCGCGTCAATCCAGGCCGCGTGCGCCACTTCGCCAAGGCCAGCATGAAGCTGGCAAAGACCGACGCCATTGATGCCGCCGTGCTCAGTTCCTTTGGCGAAGCACTCAAACCCAAGGCCGACACGCTGCCTGCCGACTGGGAGATGGAGCTCTCAGATCTGGTCAGCAGGCGCGAGCAGCTTGTGAGCATGCGGGCGCAGCAGAAAACACAACTCCACCAGATCACCCATGCGGCGCTCGCGACACAGGCCAGAGCGCTGATCCAAACTCTTGGCGGACAGATCAAGCATCTCAACGAACTCATCAAAGACGTGATGGAGCACGAGGCGGCGCGGTCGAAAGCCGCCCGCCTGCAGCAGATGGACGGCATCGCACAAGTGGTTGCATCCACGCTGATGGCCGAGCTGCCAGAGCTGGGCAGCCTCGACAATGCCCGCATCAGCTCGCTGGCGGGTCTTGCACCACATCCTCGCGACAGCGGCCCGATGCGCGGCCAGCGCCACATCAGCGGCGGGCGCAAGAAGGTGCGCCGTGTGCTCTACATGGCCGCGCTGCGCTGCGTGCGCGTCAACACCATCCTCAAGGCCTTCTACCAACGCCTGCTCAGCCGTGGCAAGCCCT
>CAMCWM010000064.1 GCA_945882215.1 Akkermansia muciniphila
GTGCCGGTTTCATAATACACACCGACGTTGTAGAAGGCTTCCGCCAGGTTGTTCTGGGCGGCAAGGCGGTAGAGGTCGAGCGCGCTCTTGGGGTTCGGCTGGATGAGAATGTTGTCCTTGTCGTCGCGCTTGCCCTTGGGGTCTTTGACGATGCCGGTTTCAAACGCATTGCCCAGGCGGAAAAGAGCCTGCGGGTCGTTGCCATTGGCAGCCTTCGTGTAGTACTCAAATGCCTTGGTCACGTCCTGCTTCACATCAGCACCATCAGGGCCGACACCATTTTCATAAATCTGGCCGAGGATGCGGCTTGCGGCAGCAAGGCCTTTATCGGCGGAATCATTGAACATCTTCAATGCGGCGGCGACATCCTTTTTCACGAGTTTCGGGCTTTCCTTGGTGTCAGGATCGCCATTCAACAGACGTGCACCGTAAGTGCTAAGAGCGACAGCGTTGCCCTGCTTGCCTGCTTCAATGAGGTAATCGAGCGCCTTCTGATGGTCCTGCGGAACGCCTTCCACACCTGCGGAATAGAGCTGGGCGAGTCCGAGAGTTGCTTCGCCGTCAGCAGCCTTGTTGCCTTTTTCGAGCAGTTCCTTGGCTTTCGCCACGCTCTTCTCAACCACCACCACCCCTTTTTCGCCTTCCGTGACACCTTGCAGATGCAATTGAGCCAGCATGCGGCGGGCGACCTTGTTGTCAGCGGCTTCCGCTTCTTTGATCAGCTTGATGGCTTCCTTCACAGCTTCCGGATTCTGTGCGCCGGCCTGCATCAACACTTGGGCGAGCTCTGATTTCGCGAGGATTTGACCCTTGTCGGCAGCTTTGCGGAAAAGTGCCGCCACTTCATTGATGTTCGCACCGCTCAGCACACCCCAGTGGGCAAGGGCATAGATGGCATCCTTGTCATCTTTTTGAGCCAGCTCGCGGACCTTTGCAACGGCGTCATTGAATGCCTTGTTGATGTCTGTGTTGTTGGCTCCAGGATTTGTCTGAACCTTTTTCTGCTCAGCTTCAAGGGTCGTCAGGATATCAACGAATTCCTTGGATGCACCTGGCATTTCGGCAGTATCGATGCCGGCGACCGCGACAAGAGCCACGAGTTTGAGTTTGAGGGCGGTGAGTAACATATTGGTTGTTATTGGGAGGGGCGTTTGACCCGGCTATTCGGGAAGCGTTCATTTTTCAGGATAAAGCCCATACAAATCAAGCTTTAGCTGAAAGATTTTTGTTAACCACTCCAAACTCACTCACACAACATCCATCGCCTGCGGCGTTGACGCGATTCCCCCGCCCTGCCATTCTGAGCACCCTCGCATGGCCGAAAACTCCACACCCAACGTCGCCTCAACCGCATCCCCAGGCGGAGCCGAAGTTTCCGCGCCAAAACGGGAGAATTTTAAAAAGCGCAATGAAATCCCCTCGGCGGAGGAACTTCTCGCATCCTTCAACCGCGCCCTGCCCTTCAGCGATGAGGCCGAAAAAGGCGTCCTCTCCTGCCTGCTGCAAGACCCCGTCGAACGCCTCAGCGAATGCCGCGTCACTCTGCCAGCCCTGGCATTTTACCACGACGCCAACCGCACCATCTACGAGAAGCTGCTGGAGTTTTACGACAAAAACCTGCCTGTCGATCCCGTCACGCTCACCCAC
The DNA here is from genome assembly GCA_945882215.1 of Akkermansia muciniphila. Classification (GTDB taxonomy): domain Bacteria; phylum Verrucomicrobiota; class Verrucomicrobiia; order Verrucomicrobiales; family Verrucomicrobiaceae; genus Prosthecobacter. The sequence continues at coordinate 1,648 of CAMCWM010000064.1, forward strand.
GCGCTGCGTGAGCAAAACCTCCTCGACAAAGTCGGCGGTGCCGCCGCGATCTCGGAACTGTTCGCCTTCGTCCCGATCCCTTCGCACTTCCCGTATTATAAAAAGATCGTTCTCGACAAGCACATCCTGCGTGAGCTCATCCACGCCAGCTCGCTGAACATCCACCACGCCTACGAGCACGGCAAAGAGCAGATGGATGAGAACATCGACACGCTCATCGACCACGCCGAGCAGCGTGTCCTCGCGGTGAGAGAATCCGTCGGCGCCAAGGAGGGCATCAAAACGCTCTCCACCCACGTCATGGATGCCATCGACAGCATTCAGTATATGTTGGAGCATCCCGGCCAGCTTCGCGGCCTTTCCACCGGCTACAGCAAGCTCGACAGCATGAGCTCCGGCCTGCAAGGCGGCGAAATGTTTGTCATCGCCGCACGTCCGTCGATGGGCAAAACCTCGCTCGCGATGAATATCGTCGAGCACATCGCCGTGGACTGCAACACGCCCTGCGCCGTGTTCTCCCTCGAAATGAGCGCCACCATGCTCGTTCGTCGTCTGCTCGTCTCCCGTGCGCGCCTGAGCATGCAGGATCTTTCACGCGGCCTCCTTTCGCGTGCGCAGCAGGACGCGCTGGCCAAAGCCACGCGTGACCTCCAAAAAGCGCACATCTTCATCGATGAAACACCCGGCCTCGACATCATGGAGATGCGCGCCAAATCACGCCGCCTCAAAAAACAGCACGGCATTCAGATGATTATGATCGATTATCTTCAGCTCGTCACCTCCCAGAGTCGTCGTGCCAAGGACAACCGTCAGATCGAAATCGCTGAGATCTCCGCCGGCATCAAAGGTCTCGCCAAAGAGCTCAACGTTCCGATCATCGTGCTCGCGCAGCTCAACCGCGCCGTAGAATCCCGCAAAGGCCAGCGCCCAGTGCTCTCCGATCTTCGCGAATCCGGCTCCATCGAGCAGGACGCCGACATGGTCGGCCTTCTCACCCGCTCTGACTACGCTGGAGCCAAGATGGAGGTCGAAGACGAGGAGGCCGAGGAAAAGAAAAAAGGCGAGGCCATGCTCATCCTCGCCAAAAACCGCAACGGCCCCACCGACGACGTCCTCCTCCGCTTCATCGACCACGCCATGCGTTTCGTCGAGCGCAGCGAGGAAGCGGAGTCGCCGTAGCGTCCTACTTTTTCAGCAGGTCGCGGATTTCCGTGAGCAGCACAATATCTGCGGCAGGCGCAGGCGGCGGCGCTTCGGCCTCCTTTTTCTTCGTCAGCGCCATCAGCTTGTTGATGGGCTTAACGATCACAAAAAAGACGACTGCCGCCGTGATGAGAAAGCTGATCACGGCGCCGACGATAAGGCCGAGATCGAGTTCAATGATCTTGGGCACCGTTTCCATCACCGCCTTGCCGTTCTCCATGGCTGGTTTACCATCCGCGCCCAGCTTTGCCACCTCGACCATCGTTTCCTTGATCGGGATCGTCAGCTTGGGGCTCGGACCGCCGCCAAACAACGCCAGGATTGGCTCCACGATGCCTTTCGAAAAAGCCGTCACGATGCCGGTAAATGCCGCGCCAATAATCACACCGGTGGAGAGGTCGATGACGTTGCCTTTGAGGATGAATGTCTTGAATTCTTTGAGCATGGCGCTGGATGTTTGAGTGGGTGGTGGCCGGTTCGGAAAACCGGCCATGTTTTAATCCCACCAGCATCATCCACGCCAGTTCAAAGTTCCTGCGCCACCTTCCAGCTCTCGGAATCGAGCCCGGTGCGCAGCTTGGCAAAGCTCGCCGCGATGCGCTCGCGGGTGACTTTGCCAAAGAACTTCACCAAGCGCACCAATTTGCCGATCTCGGCCTCGGGCATCGACGAATCCGTGAATTTGGACTCGGCATGCGCCAGAGCGCAGCTCCACACAAACAACTCCGCGCCGACATCGACGAAGTGACCGAGCAAGACCTGCCGCTTTTCGAGTTTCGGTCCGTTCATTGCCATCGCGAGGAATAGATCACGCGCCAGCTTACGGCTCAGACGGGTCACAGCGTCCAAATCGGCCTGCAAATCAGGATGCAGCAGCTCTTTGGCATCGCCGGAGCCAAACGGCAGCCATTTCATCGGATACCACGTCGCGTAGAACCGTGCGGCGCGCATCGCGGCCTTCACACGGACTTTCCATGGCAGCGTCGAGTTCACCGCTTCAGCACCGAGCCTCAAATGCGGCTCCAGCGCCTCGCGGGCGATGAACAGACGCATGATCTCGCTACTGCCCTCGAAGATCGTGTTGATGCGTGAGTCGCGGAACAGGCGTTCCACCGGCTCCGGCGCCTCGCCACGCGCTTTGAGCGACTGCGCGGTTTCAAAACCTCGACCGCCACGAATCTGCATCGTGTCATCCATGATGCGCCAGGACTTCTCGCTGCCCCAAAGCTTGCCAATCGCGGCTTCAAGACGCACATCAGCGTGCTTGTCCTTGTCCACCAGCGCCGAGACATAACGCACGACGCTCTCCATCGCGAAAGTGTCGGCAGCCATGCGGCTGAGTTTGTCAGCCACCGCCGCGTGGCGGCCAATCGGCTGGCCCCACTGCTCGCGCGACTTCGCCCAGCGTGTGCTGATGTCCAGGCAGCGCTGTGACAAACCGGTGCATGCCGCAGGAAGCGTGATGCGGCCCGTGTTCAGCGTCGTCAAAGCCACCTTCAAGCCGCGCCCAACGCCGCCCAGTACGTTCGCCACCGGCACGCGCACGTTTTCAAAACGGATCACGCCGTTGTAGAGCGCCTTGAGGCCCATGAAGCGGCAGCGATGAATGATCTCCACGCCCGGCCAGCTTGTTTCGACGATGAAGGCCGAAGTGGCATGCGGTTTGCCCGGCAGCGGCGTTTTCGCCATCACCACGATCATCCCGGCCTTCGTTCCGTTCGTACACCACAGCTTCTCGCCATTGAGAATGTAGTCATCGCCATCCAGCACCGCCTCAGTCTTCATCCGCGCCGGATCAGAGCCGACATCGTTTTCGGTCAATGCAAACGCGCTGATCTCGCCACGCGCGCAACGCGGCAGGTATTTCGCCTTCTGCTCCTCCGTGCCGAACAAAATCAGCGGCTGCGGCGCTCCAATCGACTGATGCGCGGACAACAATGCCGCCAGATTGCCACACCGGCTGCCGAGCAGCATTGCCGCGCGTGAGTAATTTGTCTGTGACAGCCCCAGGCCGCCATATTTGACCGGAATCTTGATGCCGAAGGCCCCGATCTTGGCGAGTTCGTTCAACAACTCGTCAGGAATCTCTCCCGTGGCGTCAATGGCATCAGGATCGGCGTATTTGTCGAGCACGGCTTCAAGCCGATGCAGAAATGCATCGCCTTGGTCGTGATCTTCAACGCTTTGTTTCGGAAACGGCAGCAGCTTGTCGAAGTCCAGCTCGCCAAAGAAGATGCCAGCGGCGAGTCCGTTGTTGCGCCGCTCGTCACGCGCGGCTTCCGCCATTTCCAGCGCGGCACGCTGCCCTGCGTTCATGCGGGAGGTGTCGATGAGGGTTTTCGTTTCTTCGAGTGTGGTTGAGTTCATGGCCTTGTCCTCTAGGTGATGGTTCAATAATCAGTGATGCCCGTGTCCCGGGCGAAAGTGATGGGACCGCCGCGAAATGGCGGGTAGCCGGTGCCGAGCACCATTGCGAGGTCGATGTCATCAGCGCTGCGGGCGATGCCTTCCTTGAGGCAGCGCATCGCCTCCTGACTGAGAAGAAGAGCGAGGTTCGTGCCGATGCTCTCGTGCCGTGGCAGATCGGCGTGCCTGTCGGGCTGGATCTCCTTGCCGTTTTCGTAGCAGTAAAAGCCCTGCCCGGATTTTTTGCCGAGATGACCGGCGGCGACGAGCTTGTCGAGCGCATCGGACTTCGGAAAACGATCCGGGAAGGCGGCGGCGAGTGTTTTGGCCACATGCCTGGCCACATCCAGGCCGATCTCGTCAAGAAGGCGCATCGGGCCCATCGGCATGCCAAATTCGAGCATGGCCTCGTCGATGTCCTTCACCGGAATGCCCTTCTCGTGCAGACGCACTGCTTCCATGAGATAAGGCACCAAAATGCGGTTCACGAGGAAGCCGGGGCTGTCTTTGACGACGACAGGGGTCTTGCCGAGTTTCTGCACAAAGTGGATCGCGGTGGCGAGCACATCCGGCGCGGTCTCTGGCAGCGTGATAATCTCCACCAATGGCATGCGATGCACCGGATTGAAGAAATGCAGGCCGATGACGCGCTCGGGATGCGGCACGGTCTTCGCGAGTTCGGCCACAGAGAGGGCGCTGGTGTTCGTGGCGAGGATGGTGTCGCTAGAAACACGGGAGGCGAGATCAGCGAAGATCTTTTTCTTCAGTTCCATGCTCTCCGTGGCCGCCTCGATGATGAGATGATGACGTGTGAGCGGCACGGGCGTGTGCGTGGTGCTGACGCGGTCGAGCGTGTCACGCGCCTGGACTTTGCTGACCAGCCTGCGGCGCGCGGCTTCTGAAACAAGGCCATGAATTCGCTCCAGGCCACGCGCGAGGCTGTCGGAGGTGACGTCGGTCATCAATACCCGGACGCCACGCGAAGCGAGTGTGTGCGCGATGCCCGATCCCATCACGCCAGCGCCGATGACCACGGCATCGTGAATGGGGATCGCCGTCCCAACGATAGCGGGACGCTTGTTGGCTTCTTCGCGCTTGAAGAAAAGGTCGATGAGCCGGGCCGAGTCGTTGCCCTTGATGAGTTCCGCCACGGCCTCACGCTCCAGTAGCAACCCCTCGTCGATTTCACCATGCACAGCATGCGTGACGACTTCGATGGCCTTGGTGATCGAGGGATAAAGCCCCCGCGTTTTCGCCAAAGCCTTCTTCGCGGCGAAACGGCGGATGATCGGCGAAAAGAGGTTTTCGAGGCGAAACCGAGGCACTGGCCGTTTTTCGCGGGCGAGACGACGGGCGAGCGTTTCGAGATGCTCGGGAGCCACGACATGACTGACGAGACCCGAATGTTTCGCCGCCGATGCGCCGAGCAGTTTGCCACTGGTGATGAGATCGAGCGCCTTGCGCACACCAATCAGCCGCGGCAGCCGTGTGGAACCGCCCCAGGCGGGCAAAATGCCGAGCTGTGTCTCCGGCAGGCCGATCTTGGTCGATTCGTGATCGCTGGCGATGCGCCAGTCGCAGGCGAGGGTGACTTCAAAGCCGCCGCCCATGCATGCGCCGTGAATCGCGGCGATCTTTGACATGCGCAGCCTGGCGAGGCGATCAAACACGGCCTGGCCGAGCCAGATGAGGTCGTTCACCCGCGCATGCGGCATGCTACGGATGGCCTTCAGGTCGGCACCAGCCACAAAGATGCGATCTTTCGCACTGCGCAGAACCAGCGCCTTCACGCGAGTGTCATGTTCAAGCAACTCAAGGTTGTGATTGAACTCCCGCAGCGTTTCCTCATTCCACACATTGGCGGAGGATTTCGGCGAATCAAAAGTGAGCCACGCGATGCCATCGTGGTCGATGTCGAGCTTGAAGTGCTTCGGTGGAATTGGATGTCCGTGAACGATCGACTCCAACACATGTGGAGGGTCGTGAATGACGGAGGGGCGGTCAACAAGGAGCGTTTTCATGGCGTAGAGTTGGATGCGGTTGATGAGCTTGAAATTCATAGTGCTTCGAGGCAGGCGGCCATGCCTTGACCTCCGCCGACGCAGAGACTGACCACGGCACGTTTGGTGTCGGTGGCGTGGAGTTGGTTGAGTACGGTTTGGACGAGTCTGGCACCGCTGGCTCCGACCGGGTGGCCGAGGGCTATGGCACCGCCGCAGGCGTTGATCTTGGCTGGGTCTATTTCACCAAGCGGCGCTTCCAATCCGGCGCGGCGCGCGCTGGCGGGATCGGCGATGCATTTCATGACGGCGAGCACCTGCGCGGCGAAGGCTTCGTTGATCTCGATGACATCAGCGTCATCAAGCTTCCAACCGCTGCGATGCAAGGCCGCGTCCATGGCACGGACAGGCCCGAGGCCCATGCGCGATGGATCACAGCCAGTGGCGGAATAGCTGACAAGACGCCCGAGCGGCTTCCAATTGTGCGCCGCGGCAGCGTCTTCGGTCGCGACGAGCAGGGCGACGGCCCCATCGGTGATTTGCGAGGAGTTGCCAGCCGTGACGCTGCCGGTCTGCGAATCGAAAAGCGGTTTGAGTTTGGCGAGCTTTTCGAGGCTGGAGTCAGCGCGGATGCCGTTGTCGGTGGCGACGACGTTTTTACTCAGAACAGGGGCGATTTCCTGACCGAGCAGATGATTCGCCTGCGTGGCGCGAAGATGTGAACGCATGGCAAAGACGTCCTGCATGTCACGGGTGATGCCGAACTCGCGTGCAAGCACTTCGGCGGTCTGGCCCATGTTCAAATTGGAAACAGGGTCCGTGAGGCCAAGTTTGATGCCGACCACAGGTGCGAAGTCAGCAGGGCGGAAGTTCAACGCGGCCTTGGCGCGACCGGTGAAGTCGCGGGCGCGGCTCATGGCGGCGAACTTGGCCACGGCAGGGCGTGAGAAGTAGAGCGGCATGTTGCTCATGCTTTCGGTGCCGCCGACGATGAAGACTTCACCCTGACCGGCGCACATTTTGGCATGCGCGAGTGTGAGCGCCTCCAAACTGGAGGCACAGTTGCGATGCACCGTCATGGCGGGCTTCGATTCGGGCAAACCCGCACGCAGAGCAATGACTCGCGCGATGTTCATGGCTTCCGGTGGCTGACCGACACAGCCGATGATGGTTTCATCGACAAGCATGGGATCAATGCCGGTGCGTGTCAGCAACGCGGCCACAGCATGGCGGCCAAGTTCGACGGCGTCGAGGTGCGCGAGATCCGTGCCTGCTCGTGAAAACGGCGTGCGCACAGCGGCGACGATGACAAGTGAGGGAGTTTTCATGGCGTTAGGAACTGAGGGCCACATGAGATGCGGCGGTGTGGGCTTTGGGGCGGTGATCAGCTATTTTTTCCTCCTTGAGGAGGCGGCCGACCCCGAGTTGATCGCGGAGCTCGGCGAGGGTGTGGAAGTGGAGTTCGTTCGGTGTGATCTCGGTGGCTTCGTGGAAGCGGCGGGTGACGGCGAGTTCGAGGTCGGACTCGCGCACGCCGGGCTCGGCGGTGAGATGAAGATGAACCTCGTCGGTGTCGAGTGCGTCGTCATTGCGCTTGCGCAGCTCGATCTGCCAGGCGGCGATGCCCTTTTGATCATCGAGCAGATGTTCGAGCAGGTTGAAGTTCACGAGTGTTCCTTTGAGCTTGTCAATGTGCAGCTCGCGGACCTCGCTGACACGGGAGATGGGGCCAAGCAGACGCGGGCAGGTTCGGTCACAGTTGGGGCACTTTTCCCAGGTGAGTCCGCCTTCGGCAATGTCGCCGGTGCGGTAGCGCATGACCACGGTGCCACGCGCATTGAGCGGCGTGAAGACGATCTCGCCGGGGCGACCGTCGGGGACGGGCTCCCCGGTTTTCTGGTCGATGATTTCGACGAGGCCAAGATCCGGGCTGAGGTGATAGCCGCTGGCATCGTGCGACTCTCCGACGCATTCAGGAAAGGCCATTTTTGCCTCCGTGAAGCCATACGTAGCCATGACATGCACATCGGGACTGCCGAGAGCCGAGGCTAGATCACGCAAGCGGGCGCGAAGGCCGTCGGCCACTTTTTCCCCGCCGAGAACGATGCGTTTCAGATTGGTCCAGCGTTTGCCGGTTTCGACGGCCTCACGCAGCACATGGTAAATGAAGGTGGGCATGCCGATGAGGATGTCCGGCTGGATTTTGTCGATGAGCTTGATGTTGCCATCGGTGCCGAGCGTTTTGCCGCCCCCCGTGCTCAGCATGAAGGTGCCGAAGCCAAGACCGGCATGATGCGCCAGCCAGAAGGCAAGATGCGGCGCATACGGGAAGAGATTGATGTGGCGGTATTCGCGCTGCGAGCGGCCTGCGAGCATCAAGCGCGTGCCGCTGATGTCGAGATTGTGCAGATCGTGCTTCGTGTAGAGGAACGGCACGGGATCCGATGAGCGTCCGGTCGTGCTGGTTAGCAAAATCGGGCGAAACTCGGCCTCCGCCTGCTCCTTGGCGGCTTTTTTTCCGTGCATCAACGCGGTGAATATCATGCCGGGCTCACGTCGCAGCACGGCCTCGTTCGGCATGAGCACGAAGTCACGCGGATTGGAAAGATCCTTCTTCGAGGTCAAAGGCACGCGGCTCCAGTCTTTGAGAGACTTGATGTCGAGCGGATGAATGCCGTGTTCTTTGAACAGGCGTCCGTAATGCGCGCTGAACGGGATGACACGACGGTTCAGGTAGTCGCGCAGTTGCACGAGCTGCCAGTGTTTCCAGACTTCAGGCGGCGATGTATTCCAATCGGGTGTGTGATGGAGCAATTTCATGGCTGATTGTCTCCTGGTTAAGTTGGGTTGACGAAAGCAGTTCACGAATGGCAGGCAGCGCGGCTTCCGCGGCATCGCGACCGGCCTGCAGGTAGTGCCCGAAATTTTCAAAGTCGTGCCACGTCGAGGTGGTGAAACGCGGATGGATCACGACATCGGCGGCAGCCTCCTCTTTGGCGATGAGGCGAAGCTGCGCGGCCATCAACGCGCGACGGAAAGTGTCGAGGACATTTCCAGCCGCGAGGAGGTTCAGCTTGTGCCAGAACATGCGGAACATGCGGACGAAAATGTTGCCCGGCGCTTTGTCCCTCATGCTGAGGTCGCCATTGAGGCTGGACTCGAAATCGCCCGGCATTGGCATGACATTGACCGCGATGATGTGATCGAGATGCAGGCGCTCTTTGAGCAAGGTCACCGGCAGCGGCTCCGAGGTGCCGCCATCGGTGTAACGACGGCCATTGAGATGGACAGGAGCGCAGATGGCTGGAATCGCCGCGCTGGCATGCACTGCATGGGAAACCAGGCCGGAATCAAAGACATGTGGCGTCAGACGGTCGAGATCGGTGGCGATGACGAGCAGCGGCTTGTCGAGATCGGCGAAGGTCTTGGTGCCGAGATCACGCTCGAAATGCCGGCGGATTTTTTCACCACGAATCAGACCCTCGGAAGGCGGAATGACGTAATCGAGCAGCGCTTTGAGGGCTTTGCGGTCTTTGATTTCGCGCCCACGGGCTTCGAGCTGCCCTCCATTGAGTCCGGCGGCCCACAGCGCCCCGACGTAAGCACCCATGCTGCAGCCGGCGATGGCGGCGATGGGAATATGATTTTCCTCTAAAACCTGAATGACTCCGGCATGTGCCAGACCGCGTGCGCCGCCACTTGAGAGCACCAGGCCGATGCGAGGCACTTTTTCTCCCCCTGAGCCGTGCTTGTGGCTTTCTTCGGCACGGCTCCATCCTCGTGAAGGAAGATAGAGGTTGGCGTTCATGGCCTGCTGTGGTTGTTATCTTATTCGACTCCGAAGACCGAAATAGTTTCAAAAATAGCGTCATATTGTGCTTACAATTCCTTCGATGAATGAAAATGAACTGAATCACATGCTCAAACGCGCAGCGAGCGCAGGAGCCATGACCGGCATTTCGCTGGGGAGCGAGGTGATGGCGCGCGTCCGTGTCGATGAAGGACGGGCGAAACGCTGGCGCTCCTTCGTGCGCTGGCTGCTGATTCTCGCCGCCATTTCAGGCGTTGTGACGGCCGGAATGATTGGCTGGTCGATGGCTCTGAAGGATACGACGCACACCACGCCGCCAACCATGAATCTTTTCCGGGAGGGCGCAAAACCATGACCGCACGCGTGAAATGGATGGTGGCGGCAGTACTGGCCTCCGTCGTTCTGGCAGGTGGAACCGCTTGGCTGGTAACCGACTGGACGCTGCACCGTCATGGCGAAAACCATGCGCATGATCACGCCGAGCCGGATTTTCATGCGTGGATGCACGAGCACCTCGACATCACGCCGGAACAGCATGAAAAGCTGGAACCTATCGAGGCGGAGTTCGAACAGCAGCGTGCGCGGCTGAGGACGGAGATTCGCTCGGCGGGCCTGGCCGTGGCGGCGGCGATTGGCGAGGACAATGTGAATGAAGCCACGCTGCAATCCGCGCTGGAGCGCCTGAACAAAGCGCAAGGAGATCTGCAACGCGCCACGCTGGATCATTTCTTCGCGATGAAACGTTATCTGCGCCCCGCGCAGGCGAAAAAACTGGTGGAATGGACCCATGACAGCCTTGCCCGCGAACATTGACCTCCCCCTGCCCTTCTCGAGCGCTGCTGACAAATGCGCAGAGCCCCTGGAGCAGCAGAAAATCCGCGCCGCGCAGGCGGGGGACGTGGCGGCGTTTGAATGGATCGTGCGGCAGCATGAGGAACGTCTGTTCGGCTTCTGCTACCGCTGGCTGCGCTGTGTGGAGGACGCTTGTGAGGTGTGCCAGGACGCATTCGTGCGCGCATGGCAGGCGCTGCCGGAGTTTGAGGGACGCGCACGGCTTTCAACGTGGCTGTATCAGATCGCGCTGAATCTCTGCCGGGATCGCGCCAAAACGCGCGCCACCAGGCAGCGCGACATCACCGTCGCCCTCGAAGAGATCACTCAGCCGCCGCTTTGCCCGCAACACGCACCGGATGAGAGCGCTGAGTGGCGCAGCGAAATGCAAAAGCTGTATCGCGGACTGGCCGTGCTGCCAGAAAAACTGCGCGTGGTGCTGATGCTCACCGCGATGGAAGGCCTGAGCCATGAAGAGTGCGCCCAGGTGCTGAACTGCTCCGTGCGCGGTATCGAGGGCCGCGTTTACCGCGCCAGACAGGTGCTGCTGGAGTGGTGGGATGAGGAAAAGTGAGCCTCAGGCCACGTTCGTCATCGGCAAATCCAGTTTCGCCAGACTGGAGTCCGGAGTCTGGAAAAACGTCACCTCACCGGTGCTCACATCATACAGTGATCCGACGATGGCGATTTTCCCCTCGCGCACCAGCTTGTCGAGCGCTGCGCTGCGCTCACGGATGACGTGGATGGTGCGTATGACATTGCAGCGGGAAACTTCGTTGGAATAGGCGGCTTTTTCGCCGGGAAGCCATTGATTGGGCTGTTTGCAGGTCTTCATGTCGATGCACTGCTGAATCTCGGTGACGAGGCCGTCGAGATTGCCACAGCCCGTCGCCTCGGCTGCGGATTTCTGGCTGCAAATGAGGTCCACGGCGGCATTCACCGCGCCGCAGCTCGTGTGGCCCATGACCACAACCAGCTTCGATCCCGCCACCACGCACGCGTATTCCATGCTGCCGATGAGATCACGCGCGGCGATGTTGCCCGCCACACGCGCGCTGAAAATATCCCCGAGACCGAGGTCAAAGATGACCTCCGCAGGCGTGCGTGAGTCGATGCAGCTAAGCACCGCAGCCATGGGGAACTGCCCGGCGGCCGTGGCGGCCACCTGGCGGCTGAAGTCGCGCTGGATGCGCTCGCCAGCGAGGAAGCGCCGGTTGCCATCCTGCAAAATGCCCAGCACCGCAGCCGGTGTGAGGCCGCTCTGCACTTCGCGGCTCGTGAAGTCGATGAACTCAATGTGATCATTGAAATCGTAGTGGTCTTTGAAACCGACAAGACTGACCTCGACCCCGTGGGCCTTGGAGGTGGTGTCGTGAAAGTCGGAGATCAGATCGCGAATGTCCGGATCGATATAGTCGGTGCTGCGCGCATCAATGAGCACATGCCCGCCGCGTGGCACGTCATGCAGTGTTTTTTCAATCGTGGCCCGGTTCAGGAAACTCACCTGATTTGCCAGCTCGATGCGCAGCACGTCGCCAGAAGAATGCTTTTCCATGATGCGGCGCAGCGGGCGGCGCAGATTGCTGTGCAGGATGAACAAAATGGTGATGCCCAGGCCGATCAGCACACCTACGAGCAGGTCCGTCAGCACAATGGCGGCGATCGTGATGGCAAAGGGCAGGAACTGCCGTGTGCCTTCGTTCCACATGCTCTTGAACAGCGTCGGGCTGGCCAGTTTGAGGCCTGTTGTGATCAAAATGGCCGCCAGGGCCGCCAGGGGGATTTCATTCAACCACTGCGGCATGGTGACCACGCAGAGCACCAGCAGCACGCCATGGAGGATGGCGCTGAGCTTTGTCCTGCCACCCGAGTTGATGTTCACGGAGGAACGCACAATCACGCTCGTCATCGGCAGGCCGCCGAGGAAGCCTGCGGTGATGTTGCCGATGCCCTGCGCGACGAGTTCGCGATTTGGAGGCGACTGACGTTGATCGGGGTCGATCTTATCGACGGCCTCCAGGTTCAGCAGCGTCTCCAGCGTGGCCACGAGCGCGATGGTCACCGCCGCCTTGAAGATGGCTGGATTGCCGAAATGCGCGGTGTCCGGAAATTGCAGAAAGCCGAGGAACGCCGCGAAATCCTCCGCCACCGGCACCTGCACGAGATGACTCGGCTGGATCGCCCACGCGCTGCCCATCTGACGAAGGATCATGTTGATGCCCACGCCGATCACCACCACGACCAGCGCGGAAGGCACCGGACTCTTCTTTAACATCTTGCTGCGATCCCACAGCATCAGCAGCACGATCGAAAGTATGCCGATCAACGCCGCGCCCGGCTGGATGTCCGAAATCGTGGCCCACAGCTCGGAGAAGGTGTTTTCGTGGTCCGGCTGCTCGAAGCTCATCTCACCCTCCGCGTCCGCATCATGGCCAAAAACGTGCGGGATCTGCTTCAGGATCAAAATGAGGCCGATGGCGGCCAGCAGCCCCTTGATGACACTCAGCGGGAAGAAGGCCGCGATGAAGCCCAGTCGCAGCGTGCCCATCAATACCTGTATCACCCCGGCCACGACCACCGCAGCCAGAAACGCCTCAAAACTGCCCAGCGCCGCGATCTGCGCCGCCACGATGGCCGTGAGCCCCGCCGCCGGTCCGCTCACGCTTTTGTGCGACCCGCTCAGCATGCCCACCAGGATCCCGCCCACGATCCCGGAGATCAAACCGGCGAACAACGGCGCATTCGACGCCAGCGCGATTCCGAGACACAATGGCAGCGCGACAAGGAAAACCGCGATGCTCGCAGTGATGTCTTTCGGCAAGGTGACAGCGAGGGGTGCTTTGTTGTGGGGCATGGCTTGGATAAAAATGAAGGCTAAATTGCTACAGTTCCATGCTTTGACGATTCCGCTGTTTCAAACCTATTCTTCGATCTGCTCGAAGTGCCAGTGGTGTCAGCGCGACAAGCTTTTGGGCGCATCCGCGGCGATGGCGGCGCGGTAGTTCGCTTGGGCGCGGAAGTAGTCTGCCTGGGCTTCGACTTCGAGGATTTGGGCGTCGAAGGTGGCTTGTTCACGGATTTGGAGGGCGAGGAGGTCGGTGGCTCCTTGTTTGAGGCGTTCGTTTTCGGCGGCTTCGAGCTGGCGGCCGAGTTCGACGTTTCGGCGCGTCATTTTAAGGGCGTCGTAGGCGGCGATGAGGGCGCTGTAGCTATCCCGCACGTCGGCGACAATGCGGTCGCGGGCGAAACGCTTGTCGTTGTTGAGGCGCTCGATGGTGGCGTCGGCGATGTCGATGCGGCCTTTGGCATCGCGGCGTTGCAGGGGCAGTTTGAACTCAATTTTGGCCTCGACCTCGTTTTGCTCGATGTCGCGCGGACGGTTGCCACCGAGGAATTGACCGGCTTCGACGCCCACATCGAGATTGGGCAGCATGTTGTTCTTCGCGAGCTTGCGGTCGATTTCGACCTTCTGGACGAGCAGCTCGATGCGGCGGATCTCGGGACGAAAAATGGCCGCCATGGCGATGTCGGCAGTGAGCTGAGCTTCATCGAGCCGTGGATGCGGCGGGAAGGCTTTGGGGACGCGATTGCGCTCGGCGATGATGGGCTCGGCTTTGTCCTGGGTGCGGAAGAAGAGCGAGAGCTCGATGGCGGAGGCTTGAAATCGCCTCAAAGCCTGCACAGTGGCGATTTCGCGGCTGACAACGAGGCGCTGGTTATCGATCTGCACGATGGGAGCGCTCGCACCCTTTTTCACCTGTTCGGCGATGGCGCTGTCGCGGTCTTTGGCGATGCGAAAGAGCTCCTCAGCGAGCGCGAGGCGCTGTCCGCTGGCGACCCAGGTATAGTAGCTGATCGTGGCGGAGCGGATGAAGTCGAGGTACTGACGCAGGATGATCGGATCGGCGAGTTCCTGATCAATTTGAGCCTGCCAGAGCGAGGCGCGGCGGCGGTCGATGGTGCCATCGCGCAGCAGCGGAATGCGAAAGCCGAGCACACCCTCGCCATCGACTCCAGTGCGCTCTTTGTTATAGTTCGGCAGGAAGCCGCTGCTCAGGCGGTAGCCGCCATACACGCTGCCGCCCCAGAACGGCAGCGGCTGCTCCAGCATGGCATAGCCGGTGCGCCCGTCGTAGTAGCCCGCAAGGCTGGTGGTGGCACCGCTGTTTAGATTGAGGTCAAACGCACCCATCGCCTGCCGCACACGGCCATTGGCGATGTCCTGTTCGATCAAAGCGGCTAGGTAGGGCGGGTATTGAGTTTGGACGGAGGCGAGGACTTCGGGGAGAAGAAGTGGTTTGGCCGCAAATGACGAGTACGGAATGACGAATGCCGAAATCAGCATCGCGCAGGCCGCGAAGCCACAACTGCGAACTGCGAACCGAGAACTGCGAACCGTCTTCATTTCTTCGTGGGATCGAGTTTGCCTTCCTTGTCGTTAACCACAGGCGGGAAGCCATTGATCTGACGCCAGAGTTCAAACCACAGGGGCACTTGATTCAGCATGACCCAGGCATTGGCACGCGCACCCTGGCGGAGCCAGCGGTCTTTGTCCGGCCAGCCGACGGTGACGGGACCTTTGCCATCTCCGCGATCGACGATGTCGTCCGCAGGACCTACGACGACGCGGAACATGCCCGTGCCGTCATCGGTGGCATCGACGAAGACCACTTCGCCGCCGAAGGTGCCGACGGCGAGCTGCGGCCAGCCGATCATCTGCACGGCGGGCCAGCCTTCAAAGGCGAGACGCACAGGGCTGCCAGGCTGGCCGTCTTTGCGCGGATGGATCAGCGGCATGTCGTTGCCATCCACCATGATTTCGACAAAGCGGCTGTCGGTTTCGGGAATGATGACGCAAATGAGCGAACCGGGCCTGAGGTAGGTGCCGTCGGTGGCGGCGACGTTCAGAACGATGCCATCACGCGGTGACTCGACGACCTGGCGGAGGTTCTGATTGATCTGCACGTCGATGACCGAGAGATCGCGCTCGGCAGTGGCCACCTCGCTCAAGGCGGTGCCCTTCGATGCGTGGGTGGAGGCGATGGTGGCATCGAAGTCGTTGCTCGTGCGCTTCAGCGCAGCCTCGGAAGATTTTAGCTCGGCGATGGTCGAGTCGCGGGAGAGCGTGGCGAGCTCGAAGTTACGCTGGGATTCGAGTTTCTTCTCAAAGAGGTCCTTCGTGCGGGTGTAATTTAGCAGCGAGGTCTCCGCAGCGATCTTCGCGGCGGCCACGCGTTGTGCTGCTCCGTCGATGGCCTGCCCTTTGGCAAGCTCCTGCTGCGTGATCTGCGCGGTGAGGGACTCGACGCGCCCCAGCGCGAAGTCGCGACGGCTTTCGATGGCCTCGCGCTGCGCCTTGAGGTTGTTCAGAAGGTCCGGGTCATTGTCCTGAATCTCGATGATGAGCTCGCCCTTCTTCACGCGCTGCCCTTCGACGACGTGCATGTGCTTCACCCGCCCGGAGACCTGCGCCTCGATGTTGATGCGTCGGTCGAGTGGATTGAAGGCGATCACGCGCCCTGCACCCGACACAAACTGCCGCCAGGGAAGCCACAAAATGCCGATGACAAACGCGACGAAACCGAGCAGCAGCAAGCGGCTGAAGAGGCGCGTGAACTTCGCGCTGCCCGCGAGGCTCAGCGCAGGCAGCGGCGGCGCGGAGTAGGTGGAGGCGTGGTTCATGAGAGGGATTGCAGACGTTGGGTTTCGGACCGCGAAGTCGTACCGTCGTTCAGATGACACGGCGCAAGCTCGATGACCTGATCGCAGCGCTTGGTGACATCGTGATCACGCGTGGCGAGGATCACGGTCCAGGTGAGCGAGGGATCAAGGATGGCGGTTTCAAGCAGCTTGAAGGATTCGTCGTCGAGGCTGTCGAACAGCTCGTCGATCAAAAGAAGCCGCGGACGCTGCACCAAGGCGCGGGCGAGCAGGAGCCGCGTGCGCTGATTGCCACTGAGAGGCGCTCCGCTGACCTTCAGGCGCAGATTTAGACCCTCGGGGCGATGCAGCAGCACATCGAGCAGACCCACTCGCTCCAGCGCCTCACGGATTTCATCGAGACCGACATCGACACGGCCCAGACGCAGATTTTCAATGATGGTGCCATCGACGATTTCGTTGCGCCGCAGCAGCATCACGCTCTCGCGCAGCGCCTCCAGATACCAACTGCGCAAATCGAGGCCGTCGATGCTGACATGCCCCTCCGAGGGCTGGCGGAGGCCGAACAAGATGTCGAGCAGCGAACTCGCCCCCGAGCCATGAGGTCCGACAATGGCCGCGCGGCTGCCGGGCGTCACGGTGAAGCTTTTTTTCGCGAACAGCGGCTCGTGATAACCGAACGAGATCTCGCAGGCACGCACCTCCGCGCCGCCTTCGCGGGCAAGAGGTTGCTCGCCATCCTCGCGCTCGATTTCGAGGTCGAAGATGTGGCCGAGCTTGTCCATGGCGGCCATGGCGTCATACCAAGCTTCGAGCTTTTTGCCCATCTTCGCCATCGCGGTCACGATGGTGCCCATGATGAGCTCCGAGGCCACGAGCTGGCCCAGCGTGATCTGCTGGCTGACGACGAGCCAGCCGCCGAGGATCAACAAAACGGCCGCCGCAGTCACGGAGAGCACCAGCAGCGCCACGATCTGCCGCATGACGATGCGGAAGTGGCCGGCACGGCGGGCCAGATACTCGGTGACGAGCTGATTGGCCCGCTCGTAGGCCATCTGATAACCACCGGGGCCCTTGAAGGCGAATGGGAAGGCCGCGATCTCCTCGAACCAGTTCACGACATCGTATTTCACACGAGATTCCGCGATGCTGGAGTTCACAGCGCCTTTGCCCAGCAGCCACATGCTCAGCGCGATGAGCGCCAGCAGGATGACGACGAACATGAGCATCAGCGGATGATACAAGGCCAGGAGCAGCATGCCGATGAGGCTGCCGAAGATGAGGTTCACGCCATCAAGCAGGAGCAGCGCGGTGCTTTTCTGCGCCGTGACGACATCAAGGAAGCGATTCACCAGCTCTGGCGCATGCACTTCATCGAGCGACTGCGCTTTCACGCGAGGCAGGCGGTACGCGAGATCCGCCGCCGTGCGGACGAAGATACGGCGCTGGATGATGTCGGAGATGTAATACTGAAAACCGCTGACGACGGCCTGAAGGCCCAACGCGCCAAACAGTGCCACGGCAAGCACCACGATGGCCTGCACATAGGGCCGCGACTGGCCGCCGAAGGCCAGATTGCTCACCACCGCGTCCACAGCCAGCGGTGCCGCGAGATACAGAATGCCGGAGAAGACCGAAAAAATGAGCAGTGTGATGATGTCCTGCCGTTCCGCCTTCAAAAGTCGAAAAAAGCGCCGCTCGGGGCTGACATGCTCATGATGCTCCGGCTCCGCATGGACGCTCATCGCATGAGCGGGCCGCTCTGGATGCACGATGCCGGCCTCGACGACCACATTTCCACTTTTCAGCCCAAGCATTCGTACCAGTTCGCTGCGCGAAATACTGACTCGATGCGTCGGATGATCCCCATCCGCGATGCGCAGGCGAAACCAGCCTGCGAAGGTCACCACAATCCAGCGCCGTTCTTCGTCGCTCCAGATCACGACCGGCAGGTCCCGCCGTGCGTGCCATAAAACCTCCGCCAACGGCTGCCGCACCGGCGAGACCTTCATGTACACCTCTGATGCGGCTGCGACGAGCTGTGCGAGCGGCTCGGTCTCTGCCTTTGCGGCATTCTGCACGGCCACGCGTGCACGTTCATAATCATACTCACAGCCTGTCATGGCGGCGAGTTGGGCCAGGGTGTTGGTGCTCAGGGGGGAGGGGCAGGAGTCCGTCATCAGGTCAAAACGGGCAAGTTACGAGCAGTTTCATGATTGGGATTCATCATCGCGTGGGACCGCGTTAAAATTTGCCAGGGCGCAGCACACGCACCTCGCTCTCGTAGGCCACCATGGCGTAGCTGGCAAACCATTTGGCGTGCAGATGCGCCAGCAACGCCTCTGCCACGGCGGGCTTCACGATGACCTGGATCTGCACGTTGCCTGTCTCGGCGATGTCCGCGCTACGTTCTCCCTGATGGCCGCTGCCGCGCACGTTAAATGCCGTGTGGCCGTGCGCGCCTGATTCACGCAGGAGTTCCACCACACGCTCTTCGAGGATGGCCTCGCAGATGATGGTCACGAGTTTCATGGGATGCAGGGGCATGGCTGGATTCGTTTGGCGATTTCAAAGAGCAAAGGCAAACCGACGGTGATGTTGAAGGGAAAGGTGATCGCGAGCGCGGCAGTGAGCGAGTAGGTCGGGTTGGCTTCCGGCAGCGAGAGGCGCACTGCAGCCGGTGCGGCGATGTAGGAGGCGCTCGCGGCCAGCACGCCCAGCAGCATCGCGCCGCCCGTGCTCAGGCCCAACCAGGTGCCCAGCAACACGCCCAGGCAGCCATGCACCACAGGCGCGATGAGGCCGAAGAGCAGCAGGAAGACACCGACTTTTTTCAAATCACCCAACCTGCGACCAGCTACCATGCCCATCTCCAAAAGAAATAGCGCCAGCACGCCTTGAAACGGCGTCACAAAGAAGCCCTCGACTGACGTCATGCCGCTTTTGCCGCTCAGCGCGCCGATCACCATCGCGCCGATGAGCAGCAGCACGCCGCGACCGAGCACCGCATCCCGTAGCGCATGGCGCACGCCTTCGTCCTTGAGAGAAAATTTGCCACCGAGCGCCCCTTTGCCCAGCATGACGCCCACGATGATCGCGGGTGACTCCATCACCGCGAGGAAGGCCGAGGCGTGGCTCTCAAAGGGCTGGTGGATGCCCTTGAGGAAATTTGTCGCGGCGATGAAGGTCACGGCGCTCACACTGCCGTAATGCGCCGCGATGGCCCCGGCATCCGCCACGCTGAATTTGCCCAGCTTCCGCAGCACTGGATATGTCCACAGCGGGATGAGCGCCCCGAGCACCATCGCCGCGAGCGCGGGCAGCCACACCACGCCGAGTCCGGCTTCATGGATGGCGACACCGCCTTTGAAACCGATGGCCGTAAGCAGGTAGATCGTCAGCGTGGTGTAGAGCGACTCGGGAAACTTCAAATCGCTCTTCGACACCGCCGCGAAGACTCCGAGCACAAAAAACAAGACGGCAGGGCTGAGCAGGTTTGATTGAACGGCAGTGATGAAATCCATGATGGTGCCGCCATTTGTGCGGGAGAATGTGAGTTCGCTCCAATTCATGTTTTGGGACAAATCGTTCGCTTTGATAAAATCACGGCCTCGGGCCATACACCGGCACTTTTTCACCCGCATACGCACCGTCTTCGGTGAGCGCGGAAAGATCCGGAGGCGCGTAAAGCCGTGCGGGTTCTTCTGGCAATGAAACGGGCACTTCGAGCACACGACCGTGTTTTTCGAAGTCGGGGCCGGGGAGCGTTTGGAAGGTCCAGGTGCGGAGCTTGCCTTCGAAGGGCCTGCCGAGCACGGCGTAGGCATTGTGATCGATGACGCAGTGGTCGCCGAAGCTCTGCATGTCCACTCCGCGCCCTCGGCTGATGCGGAAGCCGCCGAAATTGTTCTTCGCCGGTGGCGGGCCACCGATGAAGAGATTCTGCTCGATGCGGGCATGATCAAAAGCCTCGCTGGTGTAGATGCCGAGGCCGTCGCCGACTTTGATCACGGTGTTGTGCATGATGACATCGCCCTGGCTGTGACGGTGGAGTTTGAAGGCTTCGTGGATGATGTTGAACATTACGTTGCGCAGAAAATAGTTCGGTCCGCCGAGACCGGGCTGCGAGGAGATGCCGACAAAGCAGTTCGTGAGGCGGTTTCGCATGACGCGGCAGTTGTGCAGCGCGAAATCGGCCTCGATGCCGTCATCGAGACCGCTGTCGATGTCGTTGTTGAGGATGTCGTTGCAGCTCTGCTGTGCCGCGCCGTCGTCCTCCATGTGGCTGATGCAGTCGCGGAAGCCGCTGACGCGGTTGTGGCGGATCACGTTGCCGCTGCCGGTGAACTGGATGCCCTCGCCTTCGTTGTCGCCGCCCGCGCCCATGATCTCCGGCTTCCAATCGCGGATGCCGGCGATGACGTTGTCCTCGATGCAGCAGTTCATCATGCCCGGCTTGTAGGCTTTGATGCCAAACTGCGAGCGGATGCTGCAACGTCGCACCACGCAGTTCTCCGAGCCGTTCAAGCGCACCGGACCGTTCACCGTGATGCCTTCGAGATAAACCCACTTGCGATTTGTGAGACTGATCTCGCTGAAAACAGCCCTTCCAGTCGTGCTGCGATAAACAATCGGCCTTCCGGGCTCGCCATCGCGATTGAACGTCGCCGCGCCGTAATCGCCATCGGCCAGCAAAAGCACCTCGCCGGGCTTCGCGGCATTCAAATCGGCCTTCGAGCCGTCTTTGAGCACCGCATCGGCTTTCGCGACCGGTTCAGGCCGAGTCGATGCCTTCACGATTTTCGTCGCCGAGCCGCCATCGGGGTCATACAGCTTCAATTCGATCTCGTAAGCCGTTCCCGGCTCCAGATCGAACACGCTGCCGCTGAGCCGGTTCGTCCACGTGAAAATCGGCGAGGTCTTTTGGCTCTTCCCCGCGGGCACACGCCGCAGCGCCTCGGCATCGCGCCAGACGGTTTCGCCTTCTTGGCGCACTTTCACCTCGCAGGTCGCGTCGAGATCGTCATCGCCCTCGATGTGCCATTCGACAGCGAGGTGGTTGATCGTCGGAAACGGCGTGGTGACTTCACCAGGGGTGGTGGCGTCCGATGCGGCGAGCTTCGTGACGAGCAGAAGGAATGAAAGCGTCTTACTCATGAAGATGGGTCGTCCGGGCCATGTTGCCGAACATGTGGTAGATCACGTTGCCGGGCGTGCCGCCGTAGGTGAAGCCGCGGGCGGTGTAGCTGGGGGCGTCGTGATGGAAATCATGCCACGTCCGGCCGCCATCGGTGCTGCGGAGGATGCCTTTGCTACCGTGGAGAGTGCTCATGAGCATGATCTCGGGTTTCACGGGATCAATGTAGAGCGGGCCGCTGTCGAG
The DNA here is from genome assembly GCA_945882215.1 of Akkermansia muciniphila. Taxonomy (GTDB): domain Bacteria; phylum Verrucomicrobiota; class Verrucomicrobiia; order Verrucomicrobiales; family Verrucomicrobiaceae; genus Prosthecobacter. The sequence continues at coordinate 22,943 of CAMCWM010000064.1, forward strand.
AGCGGCGATTTGTGTCCATGTTTTGCCGGCATCGGTGCTTTTGAGCAGCTTGGCGGGGCGGGTGCCCTTGTAGCTCCAGTAGTTCTCGTGCTGGCCATCGCTGATGAAGAGGGTGGTTTCATCCTTTGGATGATGGGCGAGTCCGTCCACGCCATCGGCGGCGTGTGCGACCTCCCACGTCTCGCCGCGATCATGGCTGGCGTAGAGGCCGGTGCGCTTCACGCATTGCAGATACACATGCTGGCCGCTCGGGCTGGTGACGAGACTGAGGCCGTTCTTGGTTTTCAGCGTGTGCGTCCATGTCGCGCCGCCGTCTTCGCTTTTGAAAACACCGAGCTGGTAGTTCGCGAGGTGCATGATGTCGGGATTCGTCGGGTCAAAGCACAAGTCGCCCATTTCGCTGTCGTCGAGCCACTTGCCCCACTCGCCGCCGAACTTCTCTTTGAGGTCCAAAACAAGCTTCCATGTCTCGCCGCCGTCATCCGTGCGATGCAGACGCGGATGCCGCGTGCCGCCGTGGCCGTGGATGATGGCAAACCAGGTCTTTGGCAGCTTCGGATGCGCTTTGACGACACTGCCGTCGTGGTTCTGCCACTCATCATTCCACCATTCGGTCTGGATGCGCATGGGTTGCCATGAAGCGCCATTGTCCTCGGTTTTGAAGACGCCTTGGTCCAATGCGGCCACCATGGCCTGCTGCGGATCATGCGGGCTGATGGCAGGGCCTTGGAAGTAGCAGAGCACTTGCAGGCCCACGGTGCTGCCCGTCCAGCTCACGCCGAAATCGGTGCTGCGGCACATGAGCGAGCTGTCGCACTTCAGCCATGTCGAGCCGTCTGCGGTGACCGTGAGCGTGCTGCATTTGCCCTCGGGCGAGGCGTAGCGGTTCATGCCCGGATAGCTGCCGCGATCCCAGTTTTTCTCGATGCGATGTCGTGTCCACGTTTCGCCCTTGTCGCTGCTCACCACGAGTTCGCCGAGCGCCCACAGCATGACTTTGCCACCACTCGCGACGGCGAGACCTCCTGCAAAACGCAGCCCGGGCTCCCACTTGTGGGGCGACTCTTTGACCACGGTGAAACTAGCACCGCCATCGAGGCTGCGATGCAGTTTGCCGGTCGAATCAAACGCAAACAAGCCGCTGCCCGTCGGCGTGGCGCGTGCGGTTAAGATGATGCTGTCGGCAAGCTTCAGCTCCCACGTCTTACCTTCATCGCGCGAGATCGCGAGGCCTGGCGATGGACGACAGGAGAAGCACAGCGTGCCATCGGCGAGGAAGAACGGAAACGCGGGCGTGTCGCGGCTATTCTTCGCCACCGGCGGCTTCGCTAGCTCGGCCCACGTCGCGCCATGATCCCGCGAGACCCGCAGCACGCTGTCATGATCCAGCGCATACACAGCACCGCTCGCCGACACCGCGATGGCATGGCCGATGGCTGGCGTCTGATCATCGCCGACGGCTGGCGCTTTGCCGAAAACAGGCTGCCAGTGCTCACCGCCATCATGACTGGCCCAGATCATCCCGCAGGTGCCCCAATACATGTGCAGCGGCTCTTTCGGATCGATGGCGAACTGCCGGTTGTGCGAGACGATCTGCTTTCTCGCCAAAACGCCACGCTCCACATCTGCCGACATCTTCCGCCACGTCACACCGGCGTCTTGCGAGCGAAACAGTCCGCTCAGATCCGTCATCGCCCAGACTTCTTTGGCGTTGGTTGGATGCGCGACTACATCCTCGATCCAGCCTCCGCCTCCGGGGCCAAAGGGTTGCCAGGTTTCAGCATGAAGTTGGGAGATGAGAAGGAGCAGAGCTAGAAAGCGCATGGTCCTACAAAACGACGGTCATGTCAGTGCCTGTCTCAGCAATCGGCTTAGCGTGTTGTCTTGGCAGGCGGGCAAGCCCAAAGCAGCGTGAGGCCAATGAGGAAGCAGCCCAAACTGTCGATCAGCGTCCACCACCAGGGCAGCGGGCATTGCAGATCGATCGAGAGATAGGCAGGTCCCGCGATGACCATGATCCAGCCGCACATTCGCACGAGCGGCTGATAGCGCTCCAAGTCCCGTGAGATGACCCAGATCAGCGCCGCGATCACGACGTAGGCGAAGCCAGCGTTGCCCGAGAGATAAACCACAAGCGGCACCAGCGGCGGCTCGCCATAACCCATGAGCCACGAGAGCTTCCGAAACGCGATGCCCGGCAGCAACGCCCCCGGCAGGCCGGTGATGAGGATGAGCATCATGAGGCGCAGCATCCAAAGCTGCACGCGTGGGCGAGGAAGGCGGTCGGTGGACATAGGAGAGAGCTTATCGCGTCGTCACCGATCCCATTTTCACCACTTCAAGGTCTTTTCCCTTCACCTTGCGGATGGGCAGCAGCTCCTCGTGGTTCCAGCGATCATCGGGTGCGCCGCTGATGAACCAGTCGCCGCCGTTGTCGGCGAGGATCATGCCGTGCGTCTTGAGGCCTTCGAGGATGACTTTGGCCGCGCCGGTGAACTTCGAGGTGTCGAAGTCGGCCTTCAATCGCACGCGCATGCCCATCGGCGGGAGGTTTTCATCTTTGTGCGGACTGGCGAAGTGCGTGGCGGGCGGCACATACGCACGACGGCTCTTTTTCACGGTGAAGCGCAGCGCGTGCGTGAGCTTCTTCGTGCCGCAGATTTCATCGTAACGGGCGAGGCCGGGGAGGATGGGCAAGCCAGCGGCATCCGCACTGGTCCAGCCAGCGGGGCGGGGCTTAGGCACTTTCAGATCAAAGACGCTGCCGCTGTAAGCGTTCCATGCTTTGCCACCGAAGAGTGGAAAAGCGCGGTAGATCTCGTAGAGCTTCCAGTTGTCCTTATCGAGCACCAGCACATGCCTGTCGCCCTCCGACTGCGGACCGCCCTCGATATGCGCATCCGGCGGGATCGGATACGGCCCCGGATCACTCTCATCCGCGTATTCAAAAGCGATGGGCACCTTCGGCTGATCGCCGCTCACGACGTAATACGGAATCCCGCCCGGCTGCCCCTTCCAAACCACGCCAAAGTCCTCATGCAGCCCCGTCTCCGCGCCGATGGACGCGATGATGGCATCGCTGAGCGGATCGACCTCATCCTTCGACACATCGCGATTCCAGTCGTCAGTCGCCGGCATGAGCAAAGCGCCGCCGAGGTCGGCATTCGGGCCGGTGGGAAGCTGCGGATGCTGGGCAAGCGCACTCACCGTGCAGGCAAGGAGGAGCAGGGCTGTCGTTTTCATGATCTAGCTAAGGTGTGATGGCGCCGCTAATGATTTGGGTGCGGGGTTGGCCATGAAAATCAGTCGGCAACAGGAAGCTGGCATCGGCCTTGCCGAAGGGCGCGCCCGCCGCTGGTTTGGCGTCATGGCGTTCGCCATTCCAGGACACGCCGGGCAGATCTTCGAGCCCACGACCGCGTGCCGAGCCATGATGCGCGCCGCTGCCGAGGATGACGTTGCCTTTGATGACCACGCCCGCGTTGCCGTTGGCAAAGTGGAGCGCGTTTTTTTCTCGCGAGTAGAGGATGTTGTTCGCCAGGA
>CAMCWM010000065.1 GCA_945882215.1 Akkermansia muciniphila
GTTCTTCAGCAGCAACCTCGGCAGCGCGGCGAGTCATTCGACAAAAGATCTGCCGGTCATCCTTGCTGGCGGTGGTTTCAAGCACGGCCAGCACCTCGCGTTTGATCCGAAGAACTGCCCGCCGCTGTCGAACTTGTATGTGAGCATGCTGCATCGCATGGGCATCGAGGCGGATAAGTTCGGCAGCAGCACGGGAACCCTCACTGGACTGGAGGAGGCATGAAGTGGCTGGCATTCATCTTCCTCGCGACCTCCGCGCAAGCCGCCTGGCAGGCAGGCGCGGCGAAAGCAGACATCACGCCGACCGAGTCCGTGCCGTTGGCAGGTTATGGTGGCAAAACGCGCATGTCACAGCGGGTGGAGCATCCGATCTGGCTGAAGGCGCTGGCGCTCAAGGATGATGAGGGGGTGACTTCGGTGCTGGTGACGGCGGATTTGGTGGGGTTGAGTGACAAGATGGTCGCGGTGATCGCGAAGAATGCGGTGGAGAAGCATGGCGTGGCGCGGGAAAGGCTGATCTTGAACACGTCGCACAATCACTCGTGTCCGGTGACGGAAGATGTGCTGTGGTTGTATTATGAATTCACACCAGAGGAGGCTGCGGCGAAGGATCGCTACACGGCGATGGTGTATGCCAAGTATGATGAGGTGATCGGTGCTGCCATCGCGGAGCTGAAACCGGCAGAGGTGGCGTTTGAGCAAGGTCTGGCCGGTGTGGCGGTGAATCGTCGCCGTTCACGCGGGCCGGAGAGCCGTGCGCTCGGCGGACAAGTAGATCAGGATGTGCCGGTGATCACGGTGAAGAGTGGAAGTGATCTCAAGGCCATCGTGTTTGGTTATTCCTGTCACACGACGGCCCTTGGCGGCCTGAGCATCAATGGTGACTACGCGGGTTTCGCGCAGCTTGAGCTGGAGAAGTCGTTTCCGGGATCTGTGACGATGTTTGTGCAAAATTGCGGCGGCGATGCGAATCCGCTGCCGCGCATTCGCGGGAAGGATGTCGAGGCGACCGAGTTAGCGTCAATGTATGGAAAGATTCTGGCCGAAGCGGTGCGCCAGGTCGTCGGAGGCACGATGAAGCCGCTCAGCGGGCCGATCCGTGCTGCAATGGGCGAGACGGAGCTGGAATTGCAGCCCGGAATCCCGCTCGATGAGTTGAAGCAACGCGTGCCGAACCTCACCGGCATGCCGAAACGCGAGTTTGAGCACTTCATCCGCCAATACGAGACGCTCGGTTCGCCGCCGGATCGCGTGAAGTATCCGGTTCAAGTGTGGCGCATCGGGCCGGACTTCACTTTCATCGCGCTGACGGGGGAGGCGGTGGTGGATTACTCGCTGAAGTTCAAGGCGGCCTACGGCTGGAACAACACCTGGGTCTGCGGCTACAACAATGATCTGCTCAGCTACGTGCCGTCGCTGCGCGTCTTGAAGGAAGGTGGCTATGAAGGCGTGACCGGCATGTTTGAATACGGGCACCGCGCGCCTTACACGGAAACGGTGGAGGAACGGATCACGACGAAAGTGGAGGAGTTGGTGAAGGCGGTGGAATAGTCGGTTTGAAAGGTGCGACGGAGACGTCTTGACCGAAAGAGAGCGATGCGCAGGTTGCCGGACCAGCGAAAGAGTTCATGGAGAAAGCCGATGCCCCGAAGCCATGTGAGCAACTCCTTTGTCAAGCTGCCACCGTTTTCACGCTGCCATCGGAAGCAGCAGCGCCGCCATCGCCCGGAAGGCGGAGAAATAGCGTTAGGCCGGGGTCGAGATCGAATTTTACCGGACCTTCAACTGGCTGCGTCCGCTGTCATACAACCATCGTACGCACCGGCGCGTGCTCGTGGTGGACGGGAGGACGGGCTATACGGGAGGCACGGGCTGGACGCAGGTGTGGATCGGCCATGCCCAGTCGCCGAAGTACTGGAGGGAGACTCAGTATGAGCTGCACGGTCCGGTGGTGGGCCAGTTGCAGGACAATTTTAACGACAACTGGGAGGAGTTGCGCGGTTGCCGCCTGAGCGGGCCGGACTACTATCCGCCACTCCTGCCTACCGGCACTCAGGCGGCGCAGATGGTCCTGGGGTCGCCCGAGAAGATGGAAGACACGCTGGGGAGTTCGATGTTGCTGGCCATCCGGTCTGCCAGGCGCTCCATCCACATAGCGCATGCGTACTTTCTGCCAAGCCGGGATTTCACCGAGGCGCTCGTGGAGGCAATGCATCGCGGCGTGCATGTCGAGATCATGGTTCCCGGACCGCACACTGACGCCCCCGTCGTGCGCAGCACCACGATTAGGACATTGCGCCGGCTGATCTCAGCAGGGGCGGAGCTTTACGAGTTCCAGCCGACGATGATGCACGGCAAGCTCATGGTCATTGACGGTCATCTCACGGTGGCCGACACCGTGATGCGTACCTCCACCGCCTCGATCAACTGCTCCAAGCTCCCCTCTGCGACGACAGCGATGAAGTCGAAGGCGAGACGACTCGGTCCATGGTCAGCCTGGAAAGCTAACCTCCGTGCTGTTTCATCGCCTCCGCCATAAACGGCGCGAACTCGCGGAAGCTCCAGGCGCTTTTGCTGAGGCCCCAGGCGGTGTCTTGTTTGTGACTGGGGTCGATCTCGGCGGTGATGAAGTCTTCTTGATGGCGGCGGCTTTGGACGAGGATCTCGCCGTGCGGGTCCATGACGTAGCTGTCGCCGTAGCCGATGCCGGAGTTGCGGGTGATGCCGGATTTGGCGGGATCGAGCACGACGTTGTTGCCGCGCACGAAATAGACGCTGTTTTCATTGGCGCGGGCGGCGTGGTCGGCGCGGACTTTCATGAAGTGAGAGATGAGGCCCTTGTCACCGATGTAGTTGAAGTGCGGGGCGAAGATGACGCGCGCGCCTTTGAGCGCGAGAATGCGCGCGGGCTCGATGTAGCCGCCGTCGGCACAGATGAGGACGCCGAACTTGAGCCCGTCGATCTCCCAGACGGGGAAGTCGCGGCCCTGCTGGTGAAATTTCATGTAGGCGGCGCATTTGCTGTAGAGACCGAGCTTCTGGCCATGGTGGGCGACGATGACTGTGTTGTAGAGGTCACTGCCGCGCAGTTCATTGAACCCGGCGATGGCCACGGCGGCGTGGCGGGCGGTGACATCGAGAATGCGTTTCATTTGAGGCGAATCGGCGGCAAAGGCGCCTTTGCGTGCGAACTCCCCGGTGTCGGGATAGCCGGTGAAAAAGCACTCGGGAAAGGAGACAATCTTCACGCCTTCGGCATCGGCGCGTTTGAGGCCCTCTTCAAAGCGGGCAAGGTTGTGGTCGAAGTCGCCGACCCAGGGCTCGAACTGGCAGTGCGCGATTTTCATGCGGGCTTAACGACCTGATCCCGCGAGATTTGGCAGAATGAATGAAGTTCGCGCTTGGCGGAATCAGGGTGGTTTGATAGCGTCGCTGTCATATCCACAAATGAACCGCGAACTTATCATCCGCCTCTGCCTGGTCTTGCTGGCCGTCCTGCTCGTCATGCTGCTCTGGAATTACGTGAAAGACGCCGGGGACGGGATGAAGCTGGTCTTTGTCATCTTGATGGGTGTCGCGGGTGCCCTGCTGATGGTGAAGTTTTTCATCCCGTGGTTTGGTGATCTGATGGGCGAGGCGGTGTTTTCCTCCGGCGAAAGGGTGGAGCAGGACGAAATGACCAAGGCGGCGGCCTGCATCGCCACCGGCGACTACGCAGGCGCGATCAGCCACTACGAAAAGATGCTGGAGGACAAGCCGGATGATCCCTTCCCGGTGGCGGAAATCGCCAAGGTCCATGCCGAGCGCCTTCACGATCCGCAGGCGGCGCTGCAAGCGCTGGAGGAGCATCTTCAGAGCAAGGACTGGCCGGTGGATGACGCGGCCTTCATCATGTTTCGCATCGCCGACGTGCATCTGACACACCGGCACGACTTTGAATCCTCCCGTGACATGCTGGAGCAGGTCATCGGCAACTTCCCGAACACGCGCCACAGCGCGAACGCGCACCACAAGATGAGCGAAATCGAGCAGATGCAGTACAAGCTGCTGATGGAGCAGCGAACGAAAGCGGGATCCTCCGGCACCGCGTCAGCCTGATCGTCTCAAACCCGGCGGAAGATGATCGCGAAGCTCCAGACATGGACACGCGCAAATCCGCTGATGGCATTGGCCCTTGTGGCGGTGTGCGGCATCCTCGTGGCTGAGCTGGGATGGATGCGCGCGAATTCCCCAGGATTCATCCTCTGTACGACGGCATGGCTGGGCGCGACGCTGTTTTTCGGGCGCTCGTGGCCGTTGATTCCAGGCATAGCGATGGTCTTCGCGTTCATTCATGCAACACGCACAGATGAAACCTTCCGCCACCCGCTGCGTCTCGCCCTGCAAACCACGGACAAACCGGTGCAGGCCACGATTCGCGGCAGTTTGCTGCCGGATTTCGACACGACGGCGGACGGACGCGCCCATGCGCTCTGCACGACGCAGAAGATCGAGATTCCAGCGGTGGGACGTGTGATCGAATCAACCGCCATGTTGCTGGTGCGCCTGCCCAGGGGCTCGCGCTTTCCCGGCGCGGGTGTGTATGAGCTGCGCGGGGACATCTACCTGCCGCGCGCCTCGTCGAATCCAGGAACCTTTGACGCGCAGGAATATGCACTGCGCATGGGACGCGTGGCACGCCTTGATGTGGAGGGCATGCGGCGCGTCGGTGACAACCATGAAGCGCTGTGGTGCGCGTTTCTCGAAGCGGCGGAAGGTTGCAGGCAGTGGATCGGCAGGAAGCTCACGCAGGATCTGGAGGACGACCCTGAAACCGCCGCCGTGATCCGTGCGATGGCGCTGGGCGTTTCCGCCGAGGCGGCTGACGAGATCGAGGATGCGTTTCGTGACAGCGGCACACTGCATGTCTTTGCCGTCAGCGGCCTGCATGTGGCGCTGCTCGGTGTGATCGCGCTGGCGCTGCTGCGTCAGCTCGGCCTGCCGCGGAGCATCTCCCTGTGGGTGATGATCGCCGCCGTGTTTGCGTATGCGTTCATCACCGGCTGGCGGCCATCGGCGGCGCGGGCGGCCTTCATGGTGGCGCTGTTCATGGGAGCGCCGCTGGTGGACCGCGAATCCTCGCTGCAAAACAGCCTCGGGGCCGCCGCGCTGCTGCTGCTGGGCGCGGACACACACCAGGTTTTCATGCCGGGCTTCCAGCTTTCGTTCGTGGTGCTATGGCTCAGCGTCATCGGTTCCGTGCCGTTGCTGGAACGCTTGATGTCCTTCACCCGGCTCGATCCTTTTTTGCCTCCGCAACTGGCGAACTGGCGGCAGCGTGGATCAAGCCAGTTGAGGCACTGGCTGGCGGCTAATCTGAGCGTTTCCACCGCCGCATGGATTGGCAGCATTCCGTTCATCCTCGGGCACTTCCAATCGGTGACGCCGGTGGCGGTGATCGCAAACTGTGTGCTGGTGCCGCTGTCATTTTTCTGCCTGGGAACGACCTGCCTGAGCCTCTGCGCAGCGTCACTGCATCTCACCGGCGTGCAAATCATCCTCAACAACGCCAACTGGGCGCTGGCGAAGGCGATGATCGCCAGCGCGGCATGGTTCGCCGGCCTGCCAGGCGCCAATTTTCATTTTCAACCCAGCACAACCCCCACGCATGCGCCGGCCGTCTGGCGCATGCTCGAACTGCCGCATGGCGGCGCGGCGAATCATCTGCGGCTCGAAAAAAACCACTGGCTGTTCGACACCGGCGATGAAACAAATTTCCGCCGGGTGCTGCGACCTTATTTGCATTCCCATGGCGTGAATTCGATCCAAGGCGTGTTCCTGAGCCACAATGATGCGGATCACGTCGGAGCGATTGAGCAAGTGACCGAGACATTTGACGCACCTCTGCTGTTTTGCAGCACGCAGGAGCCGGGGCGGCTGGATTCCTCGCTCACCACTTTGCGCCGTCTGGCAGACCAGCCGGAGTCGCTGCCGTTGCGCAAACTGCGAGTCGATGAGCGAGTCACCCTGTCGGACGAAAAGACCTTCAAGATCGAAGCGCGGGTGCTGTATCCGATGATGCAGGTGGAAAACGCGCGCGGCGACGACCGTGCGATGGTGCTCATGATTCACCTCGGACCATGGCGCGTGCTGTGGCTGAGTGACGCGGGCTGGCACGCGGAAAAATGGCTGTGCGCCAGCGCCGCCGACCTGCGCTGCGATGTGTTGATCCGCAGCCAGCACGAGCTGGATCTTGCGATGACCGCCGAGTTTCTGCTCAAGGCCAGCCCGCGCGCCATCCTCTGCGGCAGCGACGCGCGTGATGCCGAGGTGACGCTGCCTGCATCACTCGTTCAGCACGCGAGAGAGCAGAAAGTTCTGCTCCTGGACACTTGGACCGATGGCAGCCTCGAACTTCAGTTTCATCACAACGAACTGCGCATCATCCCGACACATGGCGGACAGCGGGTGGTCTTGAAACCACGCGAGTGATGCGGCCCAGCCGTCTTTACGGCGCCGCGTCAGGTCTTGTCCCGAGTCTCGCAATGATGTCACCCATCTTGTTGCTGCGGATGACCTCGAGCTTCACTTCGCTGCCGGGCGGCTGGGTGCGGATGATCTGCAACAGGTCGCCAGGGGAACGGAAGGCCATGCCTTGAAACTTCGTCACCACGTCACCGGGTCGCAGTCCCGCTTCGGCGGCAGGCGATCTTGGACTGATGTCCGTTACCAGTGCTCCACGCCGTGAGGTGCCCCACACGGGATCGATTTCCACCGGTTCGCTGCTGACCTCGAGGCCGAGATAGCCCTTGCCTGTTGTGCTGCTGACGGTTGCCGCGTTTTTCGCGCCCTCGCGGATCTTGGCCTGGATGCCGTCCACGACCATCTTGGCTTCGTTGGCCGGAACGGCAAGGCCCACACCCTGCCAGGCACGCACGCTGTCATCACCGCGATAAATGGCCACGTTAATCCCGATGATCTCTCCGCGGATGTTCACCAGCGGCCCGCCAGAGTTGCCAGGATTGATGACCGTGTCAGTTTGCAGGTAATCCAGCTGGCTGTCGCTCAGGTGGCGGTCACGCGCGCTGATGATGCCCTGTGTGACCGTGCCGCTGAGGCCGAAGGGATTGCCCACCGCGAACACGATCTGGCCCACGCGCGCCTCATCCGAATTCGCAAAGCCCAGCGCGGGAAAGTCGGCGCGGTTGCTGTCGATTTTCAGCAGGGCGATGTCGCGCTCCTTGCTAGCCCCCAAGATCAGCACGGGATACTTTTTGTTGTCGTTCGTGGTGATCTGTACTTCAGCCACTCCCTCGATGACGTGGTAATTCGTGACCACATGGCCCTCCTTGCTGATGATCACGCCGGAACCAAGGCCCGGCACGATCTGCGCCCGCTCGCCGATGAGGCCATAGAAGGGATGCCAGCTCATCTGCCCTGGACGCACGGTCTTGGTCGTCACGCTGACGACGGACGGCAGCACGGCGGCGGAAAGCTTGGCGAACTCCTCGTTCAGGCGGCTCATCAGCGGCAGCTCATCAAGCGCGAGCTTCGGTTTGTCCGGTGGCGTGAGGGCCGTCGGCCCGGGCTTTTCGCCGCGCAGCAAATTCATCAGGCCATAGCCTTCACTGTCCTGACGCCACCACGAAAACAGCAGCGCGGCCAGGACAAACACGAAGATGGCAAACAGCAAGCGGCGGAGGTTTTCCATGGGCACCAATGCGTCAGTGGTCGCAAACTTCAAAGGTCAAAGTTTCGTGCGTGCCGCCTGACGGGCGCTCACGAACCAATCAATATCCATCACGCCGCCTTCTTCGGGCACAGAATGATGAGCTTCTGCCGCGAGGTCGGCGGCGGGTTCGCTGGCTCGGTGAGAGCGCGGTCCACGGCGCTGTGAATCTCCTCCGCCTGAAAAGGCTTCGTCACATAATCACAGGCCCCACGACGGATGGCCGTCACGATGTCACGAGTCTCGGAGCAGGCGGAAACCATCACAAAACGAGTCGCAGGCGAGGCTTCCCGCGCATCGCGCACCACATCCAGCCCGTCGATGTCGCCCAGGCGGCGATCCACCAGCACCACATCAGGATTCATCTCACGGATCGCGTCCAATCCGGCACGACCATTGTCGAAGGCCATCACCTCATGCCCTTGAGAGCGGCACAGGGTGGACAGCAGTTTGAGCACGGGCGGGTGATCTTCGATAACGACGATATTTGCCATATTGAGTCGATTTTTACCACCTGGGACCGCCTTCGGCAAGACCCATGTAAGAAACTTGTCATGCCATACCTCGCCCAGAGGCTTCCCGTTTGCGCCTCGGCCTCAATCCGGCATTCTAGCGGCCCGCCATGTCCTCTCCCCTGCTCCACTACTGTCCCGACCTTTACAACTACCAGCGCCGTGAAACGCGTCCGGTCATGGTCGGCAAGGTGCAGATCGGCGGCGGCGCACCCGTCGTAGTGCAGAGCATGCTCACCAGCGACACGCGTGATGCCGATGCCTGCGTGAAGGAAGCGCTCGGACTCGCCGAGGCCGGCTGCCAGATCGTCCGCGTCACCGCGCAGACGCGTGTCATCGCCGAAAACCTCCAGCACATCCGCGACGGCCTGCGCAAGGCAGGTTGTGACGTGCCGCTCGTCGCCGACATCCATTTCAAACCCGACGCCGCGATGGAAGCGGTGAAGTGGGTGGAAAAAGTCCGCGTGAATCCCGGCAACTACGCCGACAAAAAGAAATTCGCGGTCAAAGAATACACCGATGACGAATACGCCGCCGAGGTGGCCTACATGGAGGAGCAATTCGTCCCGCTGGTCAAAGAATGCATCCGTCTCGGCCGTGCCATGCGCATCGGCACGAACCACGGATCTCTCAGTGACCGTATCATGAACCGCCATGGCGACACGCCGCTTGGCATGGTGGAGAGCGCACTCGAATTCGCCCGCATCTCCCGTGCGCAGGGCTACCACAACTTCCTCTTCTCGATGAAGGCCAGCAATCCGAAGGTCATGATCGAGGCCTATCGTTTGCTCGTCGCTCATCTCAACAAGCTCGGCTCCGATTGGAATTATCCGATCCATCTCGGTGTCACCGAGGCCGGCGACGGCGAAGACGGCCGCATCAAGAGCGCCATCGGCATCGGCTCGCTGCTTGCAGACGGCATCGGCGACACCGTGCGCGTTTCCTTGACCGAAGACGCCATCTTCGAGATTCCCGTGGCCCAGCAGCTCGTGAAGCCCTACAACGAAGGTCTTCCAGCACACTTCGAGCGCATCGAAAACGCGCCATCCGTCAGCTACGATCCCTTCGACTACGTGCGCCGCGAATCGCAGGTGCTCACGATCAACGGCGTCAAAACCGGCGGCCACGAAACCGTTCCCGTCTTCACCACCCGCAAGAAATGGGACGCTGTCGCTCACAAGATCGACAAGCTCGGCGACTACAAACCGGAGATCGTCATCGAAGACAGCGGCGTCATCGAAATCGACCCGCGCGACGATGCCGCCATCGCCAGCCTCTATGACAGTGCGGAAGCCAGGCTCGTCACCATCAAAGACGGCCTCAAGCTGCCCGTCATCGCCGCGTATCGTCTGCTTGCAGCCAAATTGCAGCCAAGACATCCCATTCTCCTCAAGGACACGCTGCATCCAGCATCCAGCATCCAGGATCAAGCATCAGATTTCACCGAAAACCTGCTCGTCGCCGCCACCAACATCGGCTCGCTGCTGTGCGACGGCATCGGCGACGCCGTCATCGTGAATGGCGAGGAAGCTCCCGGCCAGGCGCTGCGCATCAGCTACAACATCCTGCAGGCCGCCGGCGTGCGCATCTTCAAGACCGATTACGTCGCCTGCCCGAGCTGTGGGCGCACGTTGTTCAATCTACAGACCACCACGCAGAAGATCCGTGCCGCCACCGGCCATCTCAAAGGCGTGCGCATCGCCGTCATGGGCTGCATTGTCAACGGCCCCGGCGAAATGGCCGACGCCGACTTCGGCTACGTCGGCGGCGCTCCTGAAAAGATCAATCTCTACGTCGGCAAGACCGCCGTGAAGTTCAACATCCCCGAGGAAGAAGCCGTCGAGCGCCTCATCGACCTCATCAAAGAACACGACCGCTGGTTTGATGCGCCAGTGGCGGCGTGAGACGGCTGGTGGGGTCAACGGCTTCGGGATCAAACGAGCCTGCATGCCGCGGCGGCTGATCTCAGGCCATTCGGCCACGCCTCCCATGGGGAACCCGGCTGCTTGCGTTCTGAGCGATTCTGTTTGTCAGCCAGTTGCAGCTTGACCCCGGCTCCCGGCTCCGAAGGATGCAGCAGTGTTGAAGGAGTTCCGCGCGGCGCATCTGCGGGATATGAAGATGCTGAAGGGGTGGTTGGGGTGGGCGTGAGACTCAGCCAAGTCAACGCAAGTTTCACGCTCTTCATTTGCAGGGGAACGATGTGCTTGTATTGAACCCGCAGAATTTATGTTCTACCAACCAGTTTTAGAAGCCCGATGGTTCAAGCCAGGAATCCGCTATTCCCAGATCAATTGGTCAAACTTTTCCACCGTTGTTTCTGAATTCGACGGACGACTTCGCGAGTGGTATTTAAATCCAGCCAGGTGTTTGCAATGCAATTCCGGGCACTATGCATTTTCTGTGATGGCGTTGGCTTGCCTGCTAACTGACACACTCAGCCAGTTCCACAGTGGCCGATTAGAATCTTCCAAAACCACATTTGTCGCCTTCGTTCGGCAGCAGTTTCCCGAATTTTCCCAGACGCTCATGAACCCAATTCAGCGGCCACCTGGTTCCAGGCCACCACCTCAAATCACCGATTATGCCGAGGCTCTTTACCATGGTTTCCGCTGCGGAATTCTTCACGAGGCACATATTGCTGTCTACGGTGCCATCGCCGGTCAAGACACTGTGGTCAAATGCCAAGCCGATGGAGTAACGCGCTATCATGGAGGTGGAGACTGCCCCACGGTAATTATCGATCCAAAAAGGTTTCTTGAGTTGTTGGATGGTTTTCTTGTCACCTATGTGTCACAACTTCTCGATCCCAACGCGGCATATGATCCGCTTCGAAATGCCTTCAAGAGCAAATTCAATTCATCGTTTGGCATCGATATTACAAGTTCTGCATTGTGAACCCCGCATCCAATTATGCCCAACGAAGAAACGACAATCATACTTAAACCTGAAGGCGGCCTTGCTTTTGTGGGGCATCAGAAGGGGCGGATTCTTGGTGAAATGACTGGCGATTTGCTGATTTTATCCCGGACAGCCATATCACCAGTCATATCCGAGCGCTCGGTGCTGTTGCCTCATTTCAAAATTGGCAAACATGAGTTTTGCGAGCCGGATTACCAGCAGATATTGCTTTGGGCCAAAACTCTCAACATCGAGGCGGAAGATGTTATTGAGCGGCTGTTAGCCAAGCCAAAAGACAAGCATAATAAGAAATACCAAACAAAATTTAAGGATGGCAGGATCATCAATCTCGGATGGAATATTGCCTCCTTGCCCATCGAGTCATTTGAATGGGCGGAAGGCCTTGTGATCGAATCACTGGTAATTTTTGTTCCTGACAGCCACGTGTCATCTGCAAAATGCCTACCGCTGCCTCTGCCAGAGCTTAGCGTATTAATTTGTGAAAGTATGGGGCTGACGAATCTTGACCTGTCCAGGGTTCCACGCCTCACGGAACTCAAATGCAGCGCTAATAAACTCACTAAACTGGATTTATCACCCGTTCCGAAACTCGAAAAGCTGTGGTGTGAAATCAATCAACTGACCTCAGTCGATCTCTCAAGCGTTCCGAGGCTAACAGAACTGGGGGTTAGCGGCAATGCCATCAACGAGCTAAATCTCTCCGCCGTTCCACATCTCAAAGAGTTAGCTTGCTGGGACTGCGCTTTGAGATCGCTTGATCTTTCTGCCGTCCCGCAACTCACTGAACTTAGATGCGGTAGCAACCGTCTCGAAGCGCTCGATCTTTCATTCGTTCCTCTGCTCTCTGGGCTTGATTGTGGCGGCACCCAATTGAAGGCGCTTAACTTATCAGCCGTTTCAAATCTAAAAGACCTTAAGTGCCATACGAATCAAATCACCGAGCTTGATCTCACGAACGTTCCACAACTTGTCTCATTCTGGTGCTGGGATAATCGACTGACCTCGCTAGACCTCACACCCGTTTCAAAACTGAAAGTGCTTTGGTGTTTCCAAAACCCACTCACTGAATTGGATATCCGTCCGTTACTGAATTTAAAAAAGTTGGGGCCTTTTTTGCTCACGGAAAATGTGCGATTGATTCATCGGCCAGAGCAAAAATTCTAGTCATGGAAAACACTGATTGGATCCTTTTCGATTTGGAAACAACTGGGGTTGCTGGCCTAAACCACGTTATCGAAATTGCTGCTCAGCGAATGCACGGATGGGCTGCCCACGGCCCCCCGTTCCGAAAGCTGATCAATCAAAACCAAGACATATCATCGGAGGCTACATGCCTGCATGGTTACACGCGAGCCATGCTCGAGCGGGACGGCGAACCAGCAGCGCAGGTGTATGCACATCTTCGGGAGTATCTCGGCGGACTTCCGCTGGTGACTTACAACCTTGCCTACAATCTTGAGCAGGTGCTTCAAGTCGAATGGAAACGTTTGGGTATTGCCCAGATGGGAGATGGTGGTTTCTGTGCATTGCGTCTGGCCCACCGGCTGCTGGACCCGGTGCCTGCGGGCAACTGCAAGCTGCAAACTCTGAGGCAGTATTACAACCTGCCGGAACGCGGACCGCACACTGCGCTGAGGGAAGTGGAAACGGTGGCAGATTTGTTTGGCAAGGTGCTGCGCCCCATCGCCGAGCAACGCGGATTAGACGCTTGGGCCACCCTCAAAGCCTACGCCGAGGATGAATGGTATCCAAGCTGTCTTTCTTTCGGCAAATTTAAGGGCATGAACGTGATGGATGCTCGTGAAAACCCTGAATTTCGCATGTGGCTAGAATGGCTGGCGAACTCCTCTAATGCGAAGAGTGCGGACATGGGCCGCTGGTATCTGCGCCAGATGAATGCAGTGAAGCCGGCGAGTGGAGAAATGCTGGGTGTGGCGACTCGTTTAAGCGATGCTAAGGCTGATATAGCCACCGGAAGCATTGCCAAATTCGTTCATCCATCCTTGCAGCGACTGTGTGATCTAATCGCCATTTCCCGTGTGCGCCTGGCCGAGCTTGAAGCCGAATACACTTCGGAGAAGAACCGGGTGGCTGCATTTGAGGCTCGGATTTTCCAGCGCTTGCGAACACATTTCGAAGAGCGTGACCGCCTGCGTCTGGTGGTGCATTATCGGAAGACCTTTCTGGACAAGCTTTTGACAGAAGGAGAAGAAGAAGCGGCGAAAACGCGAGACGATTACGAGAAGGCTTACACCCGCACCCGTCAAGAATACGAAGCCACTGAAGCGGCGATGGAATCCAAGCATCGCCTGTCTGCGGATGAGGAGTCTGAACTGAAACGGCTATGGCGGGAACTCGTGAAACTGTTTCATCCCGACCGCTTCGCCGATGATCCAGAGAAACAGGAAGCTTACACGAACCTGACCGGAGCCATTAACGCCGCAAAAGACAGCGGTGATCTGGCTACGCTGCGCCAGATTGCGAATGATCCCACAGGCTACATGCTGCGGCAGGGCTGGGCGGCGATTGATCTGAGTGACACGGACGATCTGGAGCAACTACAAAAGCTACTGAACAGCCTGAATGCCGAGATTTTCAGCGTTATCGAAGCCACCAACACGCTCAAGCAGAGCGCAAGCTACGAGTTGTGTCAGGTCGTAGAGAAAGAACCCGGAATCCTTGACCGCGTGGTCGAGCAGCAGATCAACGGCATAACCGAGGAAGTCGAGAAGCTCAAAGCCGAGGCGGAACGGCTGAAGCAGGAGATTGCCGAGCTGAGCGGTGACGATGCGCCGGTGATCGGGTGAAGCCTCTCTGCTCCATGGTGCCGGAACCATACAGCGGAAAAGATGCCAGGCATTATGCCCTGAGATTCGGGATCTGAGGCCTGGAACCGCCGTTTGGCAGCCCCAACCCGGGGCCGGGTGCCGTCAGGCCGTGACCGCGTCGCCTCAGGCCGTGACCGGATGGCCTCAGGCCGAGACCGCGTCGCCTCAGGCCATGACCACGTGACGTCAGGCCATGACCGCGTGGCCTCAGGCCATGACCGCGTAGCGTCAGGCCGTGACCGCGTGGCTTCAGGCCGTGGCCGCGTGACTTCAGGCCATGACCGCGTGGCCTCAGGCCATGACCGCGTGGCCTCAGGCCGTGACCGGGTGGCGTCAGGAAACGGCCTTGTTGGGCTGTGGAGGGAGCGGATGGAGTTTTATTTGATTTTTAGCGTTCACGACACGGACCGGGTGGTTTGGCGGGCTGAAACGAGGCGCTGGAGGACAGGCCCCGTGGTTTTTTTCTTCTCCTCCAGATTCCTCGGCATGATATTGATTTTGAGCCACTTGGAATGCATAGGAAGTGGGAGCCTTTGGCTTGTGTTTGCTCGCGGTATTCATTTAGGATTGTCATGCACCCGGCTTTTTGCGAAAAACCCGCCCCGTCAGGAAATTCTAACCAACTCAGCACCGACACGCGCGCATGGCCGACGGGATCATCAGACTTGATGAGGGCTGGCATCTGGACGCCGGGTGGCATCTGGACCAGCTCATTCCCATCCCGCCCGCCCCGCCTGTGCCAGTGCGCCTCAATCGACTGAAAGGTATCAAGCATATGGATTACTTGCCCAAGAAACGCGCCGAACTCAAAGCCTGGTGGACCAACCTCAAGGACAACGGCACGGTGGAACTCGCGAAGATCAACCTCGCCGCGCCGGACATCACCGCCGCCGTGGCCACAGCCACGGATCAGGTGGCGAAAATGCAGGCCACCGACGACGCGGAAGCCGCGCTGGCGGCGGCCCGGTCCATGGAGAGAAGCGCCACGACCGCCAACGATCAGACGATTCGCGCGGCGGTGCGTAACTGGAAGACACTGCCTGCTTATTCAGGCTCCGGCGTCGAGGGCTCGCTGATGCTGAAGGGGACGGTGGATGGTTTTGATCCGTCCACCTTCAAGTCGGTGCTGAAGCTCAGCATCGTGGGCGGCCAGATCCGCGTGGACTTCACCAAGAGCGGCTGCGACTCCGTGGCGGTGTACTGCCGTCTGCGCGGCACCCAGGGCTGGACGAAGCTGGGCACCGACAGCCGCAGTCCCTACTACGACACGGCCCCGCTGGCCAACCCCAACGTACCGGAAACCCGCGAGTACATGGCCATGGGCATCATCGATGACGTCGAGATCGGCCTGCCGAGCGACATCGTGAGCATCGTCTTCGGCGGCTAGTCGCCGCAGAGGCTCGCTGCCTGCCCGCAGTGCTTCGCACAGCGATGCAGGCGGGCGCGAGCGTTTGCGGTGGTTTGCCATGGCTGAAGGGCGCTTCGCGCCGTTGACCGTGGTTTCCAAACCATCGCAAACCTCCTGGCTGCTACCCTCAACAACCGTCAACCACTGCAAACAACCGTCAACCATCGCAAACTCAATGTTCGATCCCAACATCCCCGCCACGAATGCCGAAGCGACTTCGGTGATGTTTCGCGGTCAGTTCAACGGCTTGAAGGATCTCATCGATGCGATCCAAAGCATCAACGCTGCCGTGGTCGATGCGGTGGACACCGTCAATCCCGGCGATCCGGCGGTGGTGACGCTCAGCGTCGTGGACAGCACGCTGCACTTCAGTTTTCAACTTCCACGCGGGAACGATGGCGGCGAAGGACCGCCGTTCACCAGCTTCCTCATCGACAGCGTGAGCACGCTCAATCCCGGTGAACCGGCGTCAGTGAGCACCACCTATGACGGCACCAGCGTGAGGTTCACTTTCGCGATCCCGAGAGGCGATGACGGCGCTGCGGGGCCGCCGTTTGCCAACGCAGTGGTCGATGGCGTGTCCACGCTCAATCCCGGCGAGCCTGCGACGGTGGACACCACCTTCGACGGCTCCAGCGTGAGGTTCACCTTCGCGATCCCGCGTGGCGAGGACGGCGGCGAAGGCGCTCCCGGACCGCCGTTTGCCAACGCGGTGGTCGATGGCGTGACCACGCTCGACCCCAATGAACCGGCGACGGTGGAGACCACCTTTGACGGCTCCAATGTTCATTTTGCATTCAGCATCCCACGTGGGGGCGACGGTAACCCCGGCCCGCAAGGCGAACCGGGCGGGCCGGGCGAGGTCTCGCTCCAGCAACTCACCGACGCCATCGCCACCACCAGCAACAACAGCAACGCGGTGGCCACGCTGATGATGGCGGTGAGCGATCCGCCGACGCAGAGCGAGATGCAGCAGATCGCGGACAAGCTGGATGAGCTGATCCTGGCGCTGCGGCGGTAGCGATCAAACCGACGCACGCCACCGCCTGATCGCCTCGGCGTTTGATTCAAACGCGAAATCATCAAGCGGCACGTCATCCAGCGGGCAGATCATGAACTCCATGACTTCGGAGGGCTGGATCACCACGCTGCTGAAGTCCTGAACGCGGGCGACGAAGAACAGATCGAGCGTGGGCCACTCGTAGCCCTGAAACGCATAACGGTTGTTCAGCGCGAGAAAATACGTGAACGCAGAAGCAGGCAGGTCGAGGCCGACTTCTTCGCGCGTCTCGCGGGCGGCGGCCATCTCGCCGGTTTCTTCGGGCTCGATGACGCCGCCGGGCAGGCCGAGTTTGCCCAAGCCGGGCTCATGCGCGCGGCGGATGATGAGCACACGATCCTGCGCATCGAGGATGAGCGCCACCGCGGCTGGAATCGGCGTGATGAACTGGCGGAAGCCGCAGGCCGGGCAGCGGAACTCGCGCTCGTTCGCGGCATGCAGATCACCGGCGCCGCAGTTGCTGCAAAACTTGAAGGGGGTGTCAGCCATGCGGCTTTCCCTGCCGCCGATGCGCCCGCCATGCCAGCAGAAACACGAGAACGCAGGCCGCTTTCATCACGAACAGCCACCACGGCTCCCACCATGCGCCGGTTTGCGCCTCGATGAGATCCGAAACGCCGAACACCGCGAAGGCGCACGGCAGCAGCCAGCGCCAGGGCACCTGCATGCGGAGACGCACGGCCAGCACGAGCGCGAGGATGAACCACAGGCCTGCCTCGGCTTGATTGAAGATGACGTGGAACGTGCCTGCGGACTCCTCCTGCATGCGGGGATGCTCCCAAACCCCGTGACGGATGACAAGCCGTGTTTTCCTTGGCACGGGCGGCTTCTCTTGCCAAAATGCGGCCCGATCCCACCTCATGAGCAGCACGTTACTCCAATCCTGGCTCCGCCTTCCCGACGGGGAACGCCATGATTTGAACGGCACGTGCAGCATCGGCCGCGCGCCGGACAACACCCTGTCGCTGGCGGACAATGAAGTCTCACGCCGCCACGCCATCATCCAGGCGCAGGGCGAGCGCGAGTTCTGGCTGGTGGATCTCGGCAGCGCGAACGGAACGTATGTGAACGGCCGCCGCATCTCGCAGTCCGTGCGCCTGCACAACGGCGACATCATCCGCATCGCCAGCAACGAGCTGGAGTTTTGCACGGAGATCCTCAGTGCCATGCATCCGGCCGGCCAGCAGGTGATGGCCTCCACCATGATCCACATCCGCCAGGCGCAGTGCTGGCTGATGGTGGCGGATATCATCGGCTCGACTCAGATGGCGCAGACACTCCCCGGAGCGCAGTTTCCACGCATGACGGGCACCTGGTTCAAGAACTGCCGCCAGATCATCGACGAATGCGGCGGCCACATGTCGAAGTACCTTGGCGACGGCTTCTTCTGCTACTGGGACGACACCGCGGACGGCGCCATCCAGGTGCGGCAGGCGGTGGCGAAGCTTTATGAGGCGCAACTGAAGGCGAACCCGCCCTTCCGTCTCGTCCTGCACTTTGGCTCCGCCGCGCTCGGCACCGTGCCGACGATGAACGAGCTCAATCTGCACGGCCCGGAGGTGAACTTCGTCTTCCGCATCGAAAAAGTGGCCTCCGCCTTGAAGCAGAAGGTCCTCTTCAGCGAAGCCGCCGTGAAACGGATGGCGGCGGACAAGGAAGTGCGCCTCGTCGGCGAAAGCGCCGTGGAAGGTTTTTCAGCGACGCACAAGTTCTACACGCCGGGGGCGTGAAGAGCATTCGCGGCGAGCCATCAATCCACCGGTTCTGCCACACCATCGGCCTCTTTCGGCTCGGACGGCAGCATGATGGCCACGGCGGCGGAGGGAATGAAGAGGAAGCCGGCGTAGAGCAGCGCGGTGCGGAAGTCGCCGACCTTCACGAAGATGCCGAAGAACACCGTGCCGCCCGCCGCGACGATGCGGCCGATGTTGTAGCAGAAACCGGAGCCGGTGGTGCGCAGCAGCACGGGGAAGAGCGGCGGCAGGCACATCGTAAAGAGTCCAAACACACCCTGGCACGCGCCGATGGCGGCGAACTGCCATTTGGTGGCCTCCCAGCTCCACACCTGCGAGAAAGAGAGATACATGAAGGCGAAGTAGGCCAGCATCATGCCGACGATGGTGTTGCGATAGCCGAACAGCTTCGCGAGACCACCGGCGATGTAGTTGCCGATCAGCGAGCCGAACATGATCCACATCAAGCCGGTGACGACGGCGGAATCCTTGCCCGCTTTGTCGAGCGAGACAATCTCCGTGAGGCTGAGCACGTGTTTCTGCTGCCAGAACAGGAAGGTCCAGTGCGCGGTCAAGGACACGGCGCAGATGATCATCACGCGCCACGTGACCCCACGCACGGCGGGGCTGAACAATGCGCTGATCTTCGGCACCTCCTGGCCTTCGCGTGCCTGCGTCCATTCCTCGGTTTCCGGCACCGCTTTGCGAATCCACAGCGTGATCAAGGCGGGGAGAATGCCGATGAGGAAGATGTAGCGCGGCTCCTGACCCGCCAGCAACCAACCCGCGAGGCAGGCCAGCAGCACACCGCAGTTCACCGCGCTTTGCAGCGTGGCGGCGATCCACGGACGCCATTTCTTTGGCCACGTCTCGGACAGCAGCGATGCACCCACGGCCCACTCGCCGCCAATGCCCAGCGCGGCCAGAAAACGGAAAATCAAGAGATGCCACCACTCCTGCGCGAAGAAGGACAGGCCGGTAAAACAAGCATAGGTCAGAATCGTGAGCGTCAGCGCCCGGCTGCGGCCCAACACATCGCCGATGCGCCCGAAGAACGCACCACCGACCGCCCAACCGACGAGGAAGGCCGCCTGGATGATCGAACCATGCGTGCCCACGGTGGGATCGCTCTCCGGCACCAGCATGAGCTGCGCCACGAACGCCGTGGCCACCAGCGTGTAGAGATGCATGTCGAGCCCGTCAAACATCCAGCCCAGCCATGCGGCGAGTCCGGAGCGGCGTTGCTGTGGTGAGAGATCGCGAAGGCGGGTGATGTCAGGAGTGGCTGGCTGGCTCATGCGAGCGCGAGTCTTTCGCAGGCGGTGCGGAATGGCAAGCGCCTTACCGCTCCTTCGACAATTTATTGTACTTCTCCACCACCTCGTTGAACTCGCGCGTGCGGGCGTTGAGCTTTTCGATGGCGGCGTCGCGCTCGCGGGCGAGCCGTTTGAGCAGTTCGTTCTGCTTTTCGATGGCGCTGTTCTGGCCGCTGACGGTGGCGTTGTGTTCCTTGATCGCTTCAGCGCCTTTGCCAAAGGCAAGCTGCGTCGCCTGCAAACCACTCTGCACCTGCATGAGCTCGCGCATGTAAACGGCGATGGTGATGCCACGGGCGACGGAGTCGTTGGAGAGGTCGTTGTACTCGAGGGAGACTTCGACCAGCTTGGCCTCAACCTCCGCACGCAGCTCGGTCAGGCGGGCGATTTCCTTCTCATACTCGCGCACTTTGCGTTCTGCCTCGACGCGCAGGGCGTTTTCGGCCTCCAGGCGTTTCACGAGATCGACGATGTGGCCGCGCAGGCGTGCTTCGCGCTGCCATTGCACGATGCTGACGACGCACAGGCCGAGCGAGATGAGAACCAGCAGCGTGTTGAGCAGGCGCTTCATGCGTCAGGGATTCGGCTTGGCCACATTCGCGGGTTTGACGTTGAAGGCGACCTTGGTGAAGCCGACTCGCTTCGCGGCATCGAGCACTTTCACGAGGTCGGCGTAGCGTGTGTTCACATCGGCGCTGATGTAAACGGGCGTGGCGGGATCTTTGCCGAAGCGTTCGGAAAGTTTGCGGTCAAGCTCGGGCAGCGTGGTGGAGGTTTTGTCGAAAAACACATCGCCGGTGGCGTTCACGGCGAGATTGATCATGTCAGGCTTGAAATCCGACTGCGCGGAGGAGGCGACGGGCAGGTTGACCTTGATGGTCTGCTGCTTCGACATGGTGAGGCTGACCATCATGAAGGAAGCCAGCAGGAAGAACATCACGTCAATGAGCGGGATGATTTCCAGCCGCGTTTTGCGCTCGGGCAATGGAGAGTGAAGTTTCACGTCGTGATCAGGCCTTCGGAGTGACTTTGTCGAAACCGTGCTGGGCGGCGAGGATGAGCACATTGTTCGCGGCGGCTTCGAGGTCGAACTTCAAGGCGGCGAGACGTGCGTGGAAGTAGTTCATGGGCACCAGGGTGCCGATGGCGATGCCAAGACCGGCGGCGGTGGCAATGAGTGCCTCACCGATGCCGCCAGTGACTTTTTCGACGGCGAGTTCGCTGCTGCCGATGCTGGTGAAGCTGCCCATGATGCCGGTGACGGTGCCGAGCAGGCCGAGCAATGGTGCGAGCGTGACGATGGTGTCCATCGCGCTCAAGAATCGGCCCGCGTCGCGCAGTTCCTGGCCGGCAGCGACTTCGAGCGCACCCTGCATGCTGCTATGACGATGCTGCAAGCCGTGATGAATCATGCGCACGACCGGGTCGCTTGATTTGGATGATTGAGCGATGGCCTGGGCGAGATTCCCAGCTTCCAAAGTGACGTACACTTCATCGAGCTGCTTGAAGGAACGTTTGGCGGCGAAGCGCAGCCACCAGACCACGCGCTCAATGAAGATGCAGACAGCCACCAGCGTGACCACTGCAATGGGATACATGATGGGACCACCCTTGAGGAAGAGATCGACGGCGACGTTGGCGAGGAGGGGCATGGGGGAGAAAATGACGAATGACTAAATCAGAATGACGAATGACCGGATCAACGCAGGCGGAAGGTGAGCGGCAGGGTGTAGCGATTGGAAGCTCCACCGGGCCAGCGCCAGTTGCGGCGCACCCAGGAGGCGGCGTAGCTGTCCAGGGAACTGAATCCGGTGCTGCCGATGATGCTGACACCTTCCACCGCCCCCGAGGGGCCGACGCTGATGCTCAAGCGCACCGTGCCCTGCATGCCAGCACTGCGGGCAAAGGTCGGATAGGGCGGCGAAGGAAATTTCCCGCGCCCACCGCTGCCGGAAGTGCCGGTTCCAATGGCGGTGCCTGCTTGCTGCGTGGCGGACGGCGTCCCGCTGCTGCGAGCGACCGTCGGTGCACGTGGCCGCGGTGGCGTGGGCACCGGCTTCGGTTTGACCACCGGATCAACAGGGCGAAGCGCGTCCTCGATCTTGGGTGCGGTGGGAATGGCAAAAATGTCTTCCATCGTCATCGCCTCGGCGATCTCCGGGAGATCGAGGTTTTCAGGGGGCGTTTCGACGGCTTCGGGAATCTCGACTGGAAGAACGGGTTCCTCCTCCGCAGCCACCTCATTCGCTTCAAGAGTCTGCAGTTCGGCCATCGAGGTTTCGATCATCGCCTGATCAGCGGCGGTGTCTGCTTCGAGTGATTTCAGGTGAATCGGCGGCAGATCGGCGGCGAACATGCCGACGATGCCCACAGCCAGAAAGCTGGCGGTGATGCCCACGATCCAGGAAAGCGTGATCAATGCCTGCAAGGTGCTGCGACGACGCCAGATCGCCGGCCGGGCAGCGGCAGTGCTGGAGACATTCGGCATGGCTAGGTCGAGGCCCATGGTGGGGAGCGTGTTTATCACTTGGGAGGTCATGGCACAACAGGCGGGGCGGCTGTTGAGCATGAATCGCAAGAAAAGAGCGTCAACTTGCAATTGAGACTCTATCGCAAAAAAGAACTTGCTCAGTGATTCAATCTCCCCATTCTCCGCCGTCGCTGCGACAGAATCTCAATATCAACTCAACCATGAAACCAACTTCACCCCCGATTCTCCCCAACTCCGCAGGCCCTGCCATGGCTGCCGCTGCTCTTCTCTTCCTAGCCATCGCCTCCCACGCACGCTCGCAAACCGTGAGCAATCCGGTGTCCAAGCCTGCCGCCGGGACCACGGAACTCGACGCCATCACCATCTATGGCGAGGCGGAAAGCGACTATTACATCCAGCCTGCCTTCCCTGAGGCTGTCGAGGGCACCAAAATCTTCGCCGGCAAACGTGCCACCATCATCGACCTCGATGCGCTGCCGAAAGTGCAGGCCAACAACTACCGCCAAGCGCTCGCTCAAACTCCCGGCCTGCTTTTCTCAGAAGAAACCACCCCGCTCGTCAGCGTTGGCTATCGCGGACTCGGCGAACCGCATCGCTTCCAGTTCATGCAGGTGCTCAAGGACGGCATTCCGATCCACGCCGACCCCTTCGGTTACCCGGAGGCCTATTACACCCCGCCGCTCGACGTGGTGGACCGCATTGAGTTCATTCGCGGGGGTGGTGGCCTGATGTATGGCTCGCAGCCAGGCGGAGCCTTCAACTACATCACCTACATGCCCCGGCGTGACAAAGGCTTCGGCTTCCGCACGCAGAACATCTTCGGCACGGACAATCTCTTCTCCACCTACACGGCGGCGGACGGCACCGTGGGCAATTGGGGCTACTACGGCTACTTCAACCACCGCAGCAGCGACGGCTTCCGCAACTCCAACAGCGACTACCGCCTCGACGGCGGCAATGTGAAGCTCGTCTATCACTTCGATGACGACACCCGCATCATCTTCAATGTGGACATGTACGAGGAGGAGCACGGTGAGCCCGGTGGCCTCACTGCTGCCGCCTTCGCCTCCACGCCCGAGATGACCACCCGCGTCAACGACCGCTTCGAACTCCGCCGCTACATCGGCAGCGCCGAGCTGCAGCACCAGATTCAGCCCGGCACCGAGCTCAGTGTAAAAGCCTGGGGTGGCTACTATCAGCGCTGGAGCAAACGCCAGACCGGCGGCGGCTTCGGTATCGCCCCCGTTGCTGGAACCAATGCCATCGAAAACCAGGAGTTTTACACCCTCGGCTTCGAACCCCGCATCCGCCATGACTGGGAAGCCTGGGGCAATCAGCATACCCTGGCCGCGGGCATGCAGCTTTACTACAACTTCTCCCCCCGCGTGGACAAGCTCGGTGCCGCGCCTGATGCCAACGACGGTGCCATCACCGCGGACTCACGCCGCGAGGTCTTCTACGGCTCGCTGTTCCTGGAAAACAAGTTCACCTTCGGCCGACTCTCCATCACCCCCGGCTTCCGCATGGAAATGATCAATCAAAACGTGCACACGCGAAACTTTGCCGCCGGCGTCTTCACTGGCGAGCGCAGCAAGAGCGTCTTTGAGCCGCAGCCGCTCTTCGGCCTCGGCATCGCCTACGACCTCGGCCATGAGACCTCCCTCTACGCCAACGTCTCCCAGAGCTACCGCACCACCATCTTCACCGAATCCGTCATCGCACTGCCCGGCACCACCGCCACCGACATCGACCCCGCGCTTACTTGGACCTATGAACTCGGCTACCGTGGCAAGCCAGCCACTTGGTTCACTTTCGACACCAGTGTGTTTCTCATCGACATGGACAATCGCTTCGGTGTCACCGGTGGCGTACTGCGCAGCGTCGGTCGCAGCATCAACTACGGCTGGGACGGTGCCTTCGACATCGACCTCATCGGTCTTGCCGACAAGCTTCGTGGTGCGCCCGAAGCCAATCGCGCCGGCTCCCTGAGCCTCTACGGCAACGTCTCCCTCCTCGAAGCCGAGCTGCACGGCGGCCCCGCTGATGGTAGCGAGCCTCAATACGCCCCCGAATACATGGTGCGCAGCGGCCTCATCTACAAATACCGTGACAAGATCAAAGTCGGCTTCCTCGGCACCTTCGTCGGCGACCACCGGGCGCAAGACAACAACGATCCGCGCTTCAACATCCCTGCCTACATGACCTGGGACCTCACCGCCGAGGTGAAAGTGCATGAGCACTTCACCGTCATGGCCGGCCTCAACAACGTCTTCGACGAAAGCTACTACGCCCGCGTCCGCGCCGATGGCATCGACCCCGCCTACGGACGCAACTTTTACGTCGGCGGCAGCCTGACCTTTTGATTTTGATCCTTGTTTAGGTTGGATCGAAGACCCTGCGGGGCGCGGAAGTGGTGTTCCGCCCTCGCAGGGATTTTTTGTGCCTTAACCAAGCCCTTCAATCTTCCAACCATCGCGATACTCGCGTTTCACCAGCGCGTTGGCGGCTTCGAGGTTGGTGAATTTCAAATTGGCACGATCCCATTCGAGCCACTGGTTCGGGAAACGATCCGCGATTGTGCCGACGACGACGGTTTCGGTCAGTGGACCTCCGTGACTGAAGTCGCCGCAGCTTTTTTTACCGGCGAGGATCGCATCGACCCAATCGTGATAATGATCCTGCGGTTTGATGCCACGCGGATACTTTTCTGCCGGGAAATCAGCCTCCGGCAGCACAAACGGGCGCACGCCATAGGGTTTGAAGATCGCCCCGTGCTCGCCGATCCAGAAACCGCCGCTGGCGGGGAATTTGGAGAGCGCTGGCGGCATTTTCACCACGCTCATGTCGGGTTCAATGCCGCCATCGAGCCAGGTGAGCTTGAGCGTGTCACCAGCGATGAGTTCATTGCCCGCGAACTCGAATTCGACGCGGCGCTTGTCGGCCCACAGGGCCCCGCTGCTGCCCTCCGTGAGCTGGCGCACGCGTTTCGGGGCACCGAGCTTCAAGCCATCGAACGTGGCATCGAAATGATGGCAGCCCATGTCACCGAGTTCGCCGCAGCCGAAGTCAAACCACGCACGCCACGTCTGCGGGTGATAGGTGTCGTTGAGATACGGACGCGGTGTGCGCACGCCGAGCCAATGGTCCCAATCGAGACCTTCCGGGATCGCATCGCCCTGCGGACGCAGCTCGGTGTTCTTCGGCCACCAGTTGAGCTTTTTGTTCTCCCACATGATGACCTCTTTGATTTTGCCGATGGCCTTGGTGCGCAGCAGTTCCACCATCATGCGGCTCTCGATGCTGGAGCGGCCCTGATTGCCGAGCTGCGTCACCACACCGGCTTTGCGGGCTTCTTGTGCCAGAACGCGGCACTCATGCGGCGTGGGAGCCATCGGCTTCTGCAAATAGACGTGCTTCCTGGCTCGCAGAGCAATTGTTGCAATGGACGCGTGCATGTGGTCCGGCGTTCCGACCGTCACCGCATCAAACTTGTCGCCATGCTTCGACAACAGCTCGCGCCAGTCTTTGTGCTGCGAGGCTTCGGGAAAATCTTTGGCCGCCTGCGCGATGTGGCGCGCATCCACATCACACAAGGCAACGATCTTCACCTTCGCGTGCGAGGCCACGCTGCGCATCGTGTTCCCGCCCATGCGTGCCACGCCGATGCTGGCGACTTGCAGCATCGAATTCGGCGAAGCGGAGCGAAGAATGGCGGGAAATCCCAGTGCTGAAGCAGCGCTGGCTTGCTGGATGAATTGGCGGCGGTTCATGAGGCCATGCAAAACGACCTCATGCCATGCGATCCTTCAGCTCGGTCTGAGAAGCGGCTTGTCAACGTCGTCACCGCTCGGTTTGCTTCACGCATGTCAGCCGCCCTTTTTGCCGCCGGTCTGGGGGACGTGATTCGTTCCTGCTACCTGAACGCCGCCTACCGTGTGCTCAGCGAAGCCACGCAGCCGGTTCCCATCATCATGGCCTCGCACAATCCCTTCGCGATCGAGATCTTCCGGCATCATCGCAATGCAAAAAACTTCATCCTCTACGACCTGGCGCACAAGTTTGAGGAGTTCTTCAACGCCGGGCTGCGCGGCGTGGACATCAATCGCGCGCTGTGCGGTTTTGCCGGT
>CAMCWM010000066.1 GCA_945882215.1 Akkermansia muciniphila
GTACGCCGTCTGGCGAGTGATACCACTCCTGCCGCAAGCTGCGCGGCGGCCTGACTCCCTGCTCCAGGCAGCATTGTCGTACCGCAGGGAGAGCGAAGCGGTCATACGGCGCCGCGTGGGTGAGGATCAATTTGCGTAGCAACAGCGGCAGCCTTCTCAACCACCACACCGCAGGCAGGCCGCCTGGAACCTCATGAGCGCTGACAAACGGTAGCGGTTGAAGGTTGGTCGAGATGAAGGGAACGCCGAGCTTCTCGCGCAGCAGTCGCGCGGCAAAAGTGATCATCGGCGCGAGGATCAGATGTGGAATGCCATGACTTCGCATGGACTCTTCGACCGCAGCAAGGTATTTCACGGTGCAGCGTCCGGCAAACTCATGCCCGAGCCGCATGCTCTTGCCAGGTTCCCAGGCGGTTGGATGCCTCATCCGCTCCGCGAACTCGTCCTCCTCCACTGCCACGAAATGCAGTCCGGCATGCTCCGCTGCTTCGCGGAACAGTTCCACACATGCCATCGTCACCTCATGCCCGTGCTGAATCAATTGACGGCCAAGCCAGACATAAGGCAGCACGTCACCGGCAGTGCCGTGAGGGAGCAATAGCACGTGGCTCATGTGTCATTCTCATGTCGCAGGTTTTTCTCCAGCCATGCCAGCAATGGTCCCGTGTCGCGTCCTGTGGTCATGTGCGCCGCCAGTTTTTCCGCGTTTCCTGCGATGTCAGCATCTTCAATGCACCGTTGCAGCAGCGGCAGCGCCTGCCTCACAGAAAAACGCCCCATGCGCGTGCCGAGCCCCACGCCCAGCCGCTTCACACGCTCCGCGTTGTCCGGCTGGTCCAGTGCCATCGCCACCACGAGCTGTGGAATGCCCGCCGCGATGCATTGAGCCACGGTGCCGATACCGCCGTGATGAACAAACGCGCGTGAGCGCGGCAGCAACTGGCTGAATGGTGCATAGCGTGTCACAAAAATGGAACCTGGCAGGTTCGCGGGCACCTGCTCCGGTTTTCGTGTCAGAAAAACGGCGCGGCAGCCGAGCCGGTCCACCAAAGCGGCCGCCGTTTCAAAGAAACGGGCAGCATGAAAGTTGCCGGTTCCCGGTGTGAAGAGCACGGGTTTTTCTCCTGCGGCTAGAAATGCCTCCAGTTCTGCCTCCAGAGGGCATTCCGCCGCCATGTCTTCCAGCGGAAAATCCCATTGCAGCAGATTTTGCGGCCAGTCGGGCTGAGGTTTC
Organism: Akkermansia muciniphila; assembly: GCA_945882215.1. Classification (GTDB taxonomy): domain Bacteria; phylum Verrucomicrobiota; class Verrucomicrobiia; order Verrucomicrobiales; family Verrucomicrobiaceae; genus Prosthecobacter. The sequence continues at coordinate 1,235 of CAMCWM010000066.1, forward strand.
GTGTACCATTCTGGAAATAGCGCCACCACTCCATCAGGAGAGTGCCACCACTGCCTCCACAGGCTCCATGGCTTTCGCACTTCATGTGCCGCGCAGCATGCACGCACCGCAGGCAGCGCAAAAAAATCCAACGGGTTCGGGAATGCGAGCACTGCCTTGCGTATCCAAAGCGGCAGCACCTGCAAAAGACGGAAGCCCGGCAGGGCGAGCGGCAGTTCGTATGCACTCACAAACATCATTGGGTAGAGATGCACCGTCACGAGTGGGATGCCCAGTTTTTCGCGCAGCAACCGTGCGCCGAAGCAGATCATCGGCGCCAGCATCAGGTCCGGCGCGCCGCCGTTTTCGATCAGCTTTTCCACCGCCTTCACATAGCCGGCGGTGGAACGTCCCGCATGCCGGTAAGATACCACGGAGCCGGCATCACCCTGCCACATCATTGGATTGCGCAGCATTCGTTCCAGCTCGTCATTCTCGACCGGGGCGAACTCCAGACCCGCGCTGTGCGCCGTTTCCGCATACGTTTGCGCCGTGACCAGCGTCACGCGGTGGCCGCGTTGCCGGAGCAATCTGCCCAGCCAGACGAATGGGTAGATGCTTCCGGCAGTCCCATAGGGCAGCAGCAGCACATGACTCATGAGATGGTTCGGAAGGAGTTCACACGTTCCTCAATCCAGCGCAGCAAACGGTTCACGTCACGTGATTCTGCGAGCTGCGCGGCACAATTCGCCGCAGATTTGCGGAATGATTTTTCGTCCATCAGCCGCTTCAACTCACGTGCCACACGGTCTGGCGTGAACTGCCGCACAGAGAGGCTGCTTCCAGCTCCCAGGCGCTGCAAACGATCCGCGTTGTCCGGCTGGTCGTGCGCCATCGCCATGATGAGTTGCGGCACGCCTGCCGCGAACCCTTGGGACATCGTCCCGATGCCGCCGTGATGCACAAAGGCTGACGCATGCTTCAGCAGCGTGCTGAACGGGGCGAAATCGACCGTCAGAATGTTTCCAGGCAGGTTCGGCGGCACCTGTTGCGGCTCGCAGGTGACAAAAACCGCCCGGCAGCCAATGCGATGCACGGCTTCAGCCGCGACGACGAAGAATCGAGATGCATGAACATTCGCACTGCCCGGCGTGAAGACGACAGGACGCTCACCTGCGGTCAAGAACGCATGCAACTCAGGTTTGAGCGGCTGCTCAGTAGCAAGATCTTCGAGAGGAAAGGTCCATTGCAGCAGATTCGCTGGCCAGTCGGGCTGCGGCTTGGCAAACCACTCGGGAAAGAGCGCCAGCACACCATCGGGCGAGTCCCACCATTCGCGCCAGAGGCTGCGCGGTGGTTTGATGCCTTTGGCTTCGCAGATGCGACGGACTTTGGGCAGCGCAAAGAGATCGACCGGATTTGGCAGTGAGAACAGCGCCCGCTTGAACCACACTGGCATGGCCCGCAACAGACGCATGGCAGGATGCAGCAGCGGTGTCTCATGCACGCTCAGAAACACCGCAGGCTGCAAATGCACGGTGATCAGCGGCGTGCCGTGTTTCTCGCGTGCCAGCCGTGCGCCGAAGACCGTCAACGGTGCCAGCATCAAATCGACATGTCCGCATTGCTCGATGGCGGCCAGATACGGCTCCGTGGAGGCCGCTGCGAAATCAAACACGAGCTTCGTGCCGATGCCCGCCTGCCAGATGCGCGGATCGCGAATCATCGCCTCGAACTCGTCCTCCTCACCCAGCGGGATGAAGTTCAGCCCCGCTTTGCGTGCCTGCTCCTCAAACAAACACGCGGTGATCATCGTCACGCGATGTCCGCGCGCCATGAGGTGCCGTCCCAGCCAGATGAAGGGAAACACATCTCCGGCGCTGCCGAACGGGAGCAGAAGAATGTCAGCCATGATTGCCAGGCATCCAGCGTTTCAGCATCAGGGGGAGCGCGGCAGGTCGTGACATCGTCACATAGATGCCCGCCACCACCGCACAGGCTCCGCAGAACCAGAAAATGTCGCCCGGCGTCCAGCCAAGACGGATGTTCAGCTCCTTTTGCAGCAACGCCGCCGCGCTGATGCCGACCCATGACAACCATGAAGCCGCGCCCTGCACCGAACCTTTGCGATCTGCCGGTGGCCGATGCTGCAGCACCGCAGCCAGCGGCACGATGAACATGCCTCCGCCGATGCCCAGCAGTGTGAGGCAGACGGTGAAAATTGACTTGGAAATGTCAGCGATGCCGAGTGCGAAGCCCATCGCCGCCATGAGGAAGGCTCCGAGTGGAATCAGGCCATACTCGACATGATCACCGCTCAATTTTCCCGCCAGCAAACTTCCTGCGGCCATGCCGATGGCGAGCGCGACCTGCAAGGCGCTGTTTTCCATCGGCTTGATGTGCATGACCTGCTCCGCGTAGAGAACGAGGTTCATCTGAATCAGCACGGCGATGAAAAAGAAGCCTGTGTTGCCGAGATTCGCCCGCCACAGGTCGCGATCCGTGCGCATCCAGCGAAATTCACGCCACAGGTCGCCGAGGAAATTGATGCGCAGCGGTTTGTCAGGACTCGCGGCGGGAACACGCGTGATGCCCAGGCTCATCAGCCAGCCGATCATTGCGAGACCCAGCAGGATGCCGCCTGACCACGCCGGTTTGCCCGCAAAGCTCTCCGCCAGCCACGCGGCGGCCAGTGTGCCGAAGATGGCCGCGAGGAAGGTGAGCATTTCGATCACGCCATTGGCCCACGAGAGTTTTTTCGGTGGCACCACCTCTGGCAGCGATCCATACTTCGACGCGGCGAAGAACGCGCTGTGAACACCCATGAGGCAGATGCTCGCGAGTTGCAGCCCCATCTTGCCCGAAGCGAGCGCATAGGTGGCGAAGACCATGATGCCGATCTCCATCGTCTTCACACCGATCATCACATGCCGTTTGCTGAAACGATCCGCCATCCAGCCGCCGAACATCGAGAGCAGCAGAAACGGAATGGCGAAGTACATGCCTGAATCAGACACGAGGCTGTCGAGCTGCTCCTTTGGCATCTTCTGCGCGATGACCAGGTAGATGACGAGCCACTTGAGCACGTTGTCGGAAAACGCTCCTTGGAATTGCGTGCCCATCAGGCACCAGAAGCCGCGCTTCCAGTGGGTTTCGGTGATCGGAGAGGGAGAAGGGTTCATGCGCGTTTGGCGGCGGCTTGGGCAGGCGTGGGGCAGATTTTCTTCAAAAGGAAGTGCGTGGGAATAAACACAAGGATGATCAGCAGCGCGATCCATGTCACGAGATAAAGCTCCGCGCTCATCCAGGTTTGCGGCTGCGCATCGTCCATGCCGAAGACGTAGTTGATGTTGCGCGGCAGATTCGGGTCCGGCAGTGTTTCGCCTGCTTTGGGGAACAGGAAGAAGGCAGCGAGGCACAGGCCTGATGCCGAGGCCGTCCAGCCTTTCAGCGCACGCTTGTCATAGCCGAGCTTGAAGACGAGAAAGAGCAGCAGGAACGGCAGCCAGCCATGGAACAGCGACAAACCGCGCAGGAACAGCGGCTTCGTTTCATCAAACATGTAGGACGTCATGCCGGTCATCTTGTTGCCGGTGAGCTGCACCACGAAATCCACACACCACAACGCCTGTGGCATCAGGATGCCCACGGCTGGCAGCGAGATGAGCAGCGGCTTCTCCAGCCACACGCCCACAAGCGTGAGCAGCAGTGCGATGTCGCAGAAGTAGAGGAAGTTCGTCGGACCGTAGTGATACCAATAGACGGGAATCAAAACCGCCATGAAGGCGGTGTAGGACACCTTGAGCCAGAGCGGGATCGCGGGTGAAGGATGTGTTTTCATGCGAGGGAAGCTTCCAGCGCGGAGGTCAGATCGGCCAATCGACCGTTTTTGAGTTTGTATTGAGAAAAGGCATGATCAACGCAACCAGGCATCAATCGCAGGCGAGACATTGCCCGCGATGTGATAGGCAAAGAAGGCTACCGCAGCCCCGGCGATCACGTCCAGCGTGTAATGCGCCCGCAGCACCAGAACCGTGGCCATTTCACCCACCGCGATCACGGCGACGGTGATGCCGAGCCACAGCGGGCCGACGTGCGCGAGTTCGAGCGCACCGAGCACGGCCAGCGCCGTGTGGCCGGAGAAAAAGAAGTCATTGCCCACCTCATACGTCACCAGCAGCGAAGGGCTGCCCGGATGCCGCCAGATCATGCCCGGAGGCGGCGGCAGCGTGCAGATGGCCTGTGAAAGCTGCCGCAGGCCAAACAAAATCAGCAGCGCGATGAACGGCGCGAAACTGCCGCCAAACACCGCCAGCGCGATGACCGACAATGCCAGCACGTCGATGAAAAACGAGCTGACGATGAGCAGACGGTTCGCCGCGCGGTCATTCACACTGAGCCAGCCGTGCCAGCGGGCCGTGAGATCGTGAACGAGATCGCCCAGGCCATGGCGCGGCGTGCTTTTGCGGGCGATGAGGATTTGCGTCCAATGCCAGGCGCCGAGCGCCAGCACGACAACGCCGAGGCGGATGAGGATGGTGGTGAGGTTCATGATTGGCGATGGCTGAGGGATGCGGACATGAGTGATTCAAGGCGCTGGCGGATTTCGAGGGTGACAGGATCAGCGGGCACGCCGCGTGGCCGCTCCGGCGAGACCTCGATGGCTTCACCGATCATCACGACGGCCCGCATCGGCGGATGTGGCCGTGCCACATCGGTGAGGTCTTCTTCAAAGCGCTCGACCGTTTCCAGCAGGCGTTCCGGCGATTCCGAGGTGTCGAGATAGCTGCCTGGATAGCAGTGGAGCTGCTGCACGAGGTAGAGATCGGCCAGTTGCCTCCAACGCGCGGCCTTGTCGGCCTCGGAGAGAGTTTCGTCGTGCAGATCAGGCACGATAGCGGTGCGCAGAGCCTTGATGCGCTTCATCGTGTCTTTGTCACGACGCGGAGCTTTGAGCCACTGCGCTTCCAACGGCGAAAGCAGATGATCGATCAACGTTCCAACACGCTCCGCCAGCGATCCGCTGCGTGCCGTGCCAAGATACTCGATCTCTTTGAGCGACAGCAGCGTCTCACCGAGCTTCGCGATACGTTCCCGCATGGAAAGATGCGTTTGCGGCTGCCAGGTGAGCTTCGTTTCGATGTCCTTGAGCACCGGCCGCAGTGTTGATTCGAGATTGCCTTCGAAAAAGTAGCGCAGGAAAGTAGGATGAATCACCACCTTGCGTTTCGGGTCGATCTTTGCCGCCATCTTGGCTCCCAGCCGCGCCATGAAGGCCACACCGTCCATCAGGTTCGCCAGATGATCGTTGCTGCGCGTGATGAAGCCTTCTGGGAAGGCAATCAAGGGCCTCCGTGCCTCGCCGAGGATCTGCGTGGCATGATTCAGCGACTCGCGGTCCATCCCCTCGCGAAACATGCTAAATCCGCCCATGCGTGGCAGCAGGAAGGATTGCATGCGGCTCTGATGGAAGATGTGCCAGCTCGCCATCGTGCTGAAGTCGCAGCGCACATGGGGCCGCAGGCTACGTGCGATCACCATCGGGTCACCGGGCCGGCAGTGATTCGCCGCCAGCAGCACGCCATGGCCTGCGTTCAGCGAGTCCCGCAGTCGTTCCGCGCCGATGCATTCGCAGGACTCGATGCCATAGGTCTTTCGCAGATGCCCTGGCAGCCAGAGATGCACTAGAGTGCTCCAGAAACGGCTGTTGCGGGAGGGGATGAAACGGTAGGGCTTGTCGATGATGAGCTGTTGCATGGCGCAACCGTGCTCATCCCGACTCCATTCCTCGAATTGATAAAAGCCGAGGTTGTATCGACGGCGTCAATTGACGCTCAGGCACACCATCTGGCCCGCCGCGTTGCGCGCGTAGATGCGGCCGTTGGCGAGCACGGGTGCGCTCCAGCAGCGACCGGTGAGCGCCTGGGTGCGGGAGATGGGCTCAAATTTGGCTGAATTGGCTTTCGCGATGATCAATTCTCCTTTGGCGGTGACGATGATCAATTTGCCATCCGCCGCCATGAGGGAGCAGAAGCCGGTGGACGCTTCGCTCCATTTTTCCGCGCCGGTGGCGAAGTCGATGCACTTGAGCGACGCGGTTTTGCCCTCATCGCCATCGCTGCCGTAGAGATGGCCGTCGATGAGCACGGAGGAGTTGAATTGATTCTTCATCACCCGGCTGCGCCACACTTCCGTGGGCGTGGTGGAGGCGAGATCGAGCAACGCGCAGCCTTTGTTGTAGCCGGAGGAGATGAAGAGCTTCGTGCCGCTGAGGATCGGATCGGCCGCGTTCACGCCATAGCTGGTGGACCAGGTGTGCTCCCACAAAACCGTGCCATTCGTGGGATCGACGCCTTTGTAGGCTCGTCCGGAACCCAGCACGACCTGTGCTTTGCCATTCACGTTGATCGGATAGGGCGTGGAGTAGCCTGCATTGGCCGTGTCTGATTTCCAAACCAGCTTGCCGGTGGCTTTTTCGACCGCCGTGCCCGCTTTGCCGACGTTGAGGATGAGCAGCTTGCCATAAACGAGCGGTGAACCTGCGAAACCCCAGTCGGGAATGTCCGCCTCCGTCTCTTTCTGGATATTCTTCTGCCAGACGGCTTTGCCGGTGGCCGCGTCGAAGCAAAACAGATCGCCCCAGCGGCTCAAATGATACGCCTTGCCGTCTTCAATCGTCGGCGTGGCCGAGGTGCCGCCCTCATAATATTTGTCGCCGAGATCGGCGGCATAGTCGTGCTTCCACACCTGCTTGCCGCTCGCGGCGTCGAAGCAGAAAACCGTGTCCTTGTCATCAGCATGCCCCGTCGTGTAAACGCGTCCATCCGCGACGGTGAACGAGGCGAAGCCAATGCCGATCTGTGCGTTCCAGAGCTTCTTCACTTCTGTTCCGGCCAGCTTTTCTGCCGAAATGCCGTCATGATTTGGTCCACGCCAGAGCGGCCAGTCAGCGGCTTGCGTGTGGGTGGTGAGGGCGAGGAAGAGAAGTGCGGTTTTCATTCGAGGTCATTTGCTCATCGGATTCAAGCGCCCGCTTGGGCGGAAAATCGAAGCCACTAGTTACTTCAATGATTTATGCATGTTTGCCAACCCGGAAAACGCCAGGCGATTGGCGAACGAACCGCGACCTGTCAGAAACAAACACCGCCCCGACAGTCTTCTGCCTTGAAGTCCTGAATGCTGCCATTCTGTCAAGAATTTGACTAACCCCGAATCCAGCCCCCATATTTTGCACACTGATCCGGAATCGCGATTTTCCGATTCTTTAAGGATCAAAACACAGCCATTGGATTTGACGGCATACGTAAAAAAAGAGAGGAGGCTTGGCAGCCTCCTCTCGGTGATGGTTGAGTTCTCTTCCCGCGTTGAGCGGGCTGGCGGATTATTTTTTGCCGATGTTGGATTGGGCAGCGCTATTCGTCATTTCAGCTTTTTGGGCGTTGGTGATAAAGCCCCCAGCTTTCATTTCGTTGGCTAAGTTAGTGATACAGCTCACATACTGGCCGTGGTTCTCAGATGTTGCAGCGCATGCATTGACATGATCCTGCACCGTGCAGCCGTCGTCACCCACGGTGTTGTTTACGCTGGTCACACCAAGCTGGGCACCGTTCACGTCCACCTTCTGACGAAGGTCTGAGGCTACGCAGTGGTCGGTGTCGTCAGGCACGCCGTCGCCATCAGTGTCCACCGTGTCGGCTTCGAAGTTGATGCGAGCCACGGAGCCATCTATCAAAGTCACTGTCATGCCGTCAATCTGCCCAATAAAACCCGCCGCCCAGGCACTACCTGTTTGTAGGGAAAAGAACAGAATCGTCTGAGCGGACCGGGGTTGGCCAGAGAGAGCGTTTTGTGAACTGAAGGTGACCCAGCTTGGATCGGTGTAAGAACCGAAGGTGGCACCGGGTGCACCCGCCGTGGATTCAAAGAACCGCATCTGATTGGTTGGGCCGTCCGAGGACCAAAGGTTCCAGGTGTTGGCTGGATCAATCAAGTAGCTGGAGAAATAGGGCTCCGAGCCGTAACGGTCACCATACCAAGTTGGTGTGGAGACATCTCCGGCGTAGGGTTTGGTGTAGATGACGAGCGACCAGTCCGCTGCTTCCACCGTGTGTGTGGTGTCCTTCTTCGTCCAGTAGCTGATGCTGGCGACTTCACCGACGGTGACGCTGCGGTCAAACAGGCTCTCTGGAGTGAAGTAAGCGTCCGTCTTGCCAAAGCCATTGGAGGCAATGCTCGATGTTGGGAACCCAGGTGCGGAATCGCCAGGTACGCCGATAGTATTGTTGGAGTCGTAAACGCCGGACGAAGTCGGAGTTACGGTGAAGTTCGTCGTAGCGCCAAAAGTAGCGCTTGTCAGAACAAGATATTGCAGGGCCGCGAGACCGCCAAGGTATGGTTTTTTCATGGGCTTCACACTAAGGGCCACACCAACCTTCCTCCATGGGGTGAAACCCTTTTTTAAATTCAGGGAAACGGGGTCATTGCGCCACGACAAACACAGATGAGGAGGCAACCAGACGAACCATGAAATGAGAGTTAGTGCATGGAAACCTTATGTAGCAACTAAGCGGGTAAGAACCCCGTGCGGTAGAGCCTGGAGCTGAGCAGCCGGAAGTGAGTCATGCGTCGTCAGTCGTTAGGCAGGCACGAGCCGAGCGTAGTGAGACAGCCAGCCGCAGGCTGCCCGAAGGGGGAGCGCAGCGAGGCAACCGTTGAAAAAAGATGCCAGACATTATGTGCACGGTTTCCTTGTCATCCGCATGCCCCTTCGTGTAGACGCGGCCATCGGCGACCGTGAACGAGGCGAAGCCGATGCCGATCCGCGCCTCCCAGAGCTTCTTCACCGCCGTGCCGGTGAGTTTTTCCGCCGAGATTCCGTCATGCTTCGGCCCGCGCCAGATAGGCCAGTCGGCGGCTTGAACGGCTCAAGTGAGGATGAGAAGAAGGAGCGCGGTTTTCATGAGGAGGGCTGGATGAGTTTCATTAAAACGCCCGGAAGCGGCAAGGTGAACGTCATTTTTTCATCGGTCGCGGGATGGATGAAGCGCAGCTCGGTGGCGTGGAGGGCTAGGCGCTTGGCGGGGTCGGTTTGCGCACCGTAGGGTTTGTCGCCGACGATGGGGTAGCCCATGTCGGAGAGGTGGACGCGGAGTTGGTGGCGGCGGCCGGTTTCGAGCTTCAGTTCGACGAGGGTGGAGTTGTGCGAGCGTTTGAGCACCTTGAAGTGGGTGATGGCCTCGCGGGTGTCCTCATCGGGCGGGACGCTGCGGACGCGGAGGGAGAATTCTTCGTTGAGGTGGCAGCGCAGGGTGCCGGAATCGCGTTTCATGACGCCTTCGACGATGGCGAGGTAGGTTTTGTCGAAGCGATGCCAGTTCTGCTGGAGCACGCGCTTGTAGGGCTCCGTCTTGGCGAAGACGATGAGGCCGGAGGTGTCGCGGTCGAGGCGGTGGACGATCCAGACGCGGTTGCGGGCGTCGGTGGCGCGGACGTGGTCTGTCAGGGCGGCGTAGGCGGTGCGGCCGTTGCCAGAGTCGGTGGCGACGGTGAGCCAGCCGGAGCCTTTGTTCAGCACGATGATGGCCTCGTCCTCATGCACGATGCTGAGGCCGGAGGGCATGGGCGGGGCGGCCTTTTGCGGGGCGCGCCCGACCTTGATGGTGATCTTGTCGCCGGGCTTGAGCTTGTGGTCGTGACGGGTGACGGAGTGGTCGTTCACGCGGACGCTGCCAAATTTGAGCCACTGCTTGATGCGGGTGCGCTTCATGTCAGGCCAGTTCTCGAAGAGAAAGGGCAGGAGTTCGGCGGGTGCGGCGACGGTGCGGTGCTCGGGCATGGTCTTTAATGCCACGGGAAGAAGTTGCTGGCTAAGGAAAAGCGGGATGGCACGTTCTCCTCAGACCCCAATGCGCCCCATGTTTCTGCCTCGTCACACCCTGCTCATTTCGTTCCTTTGTGCCGCCACGGCGGGCGCCGCCGATTTCAAGAAGGACATCCAGCCGATCCTGGAAAAGAACTGCTACGAGTGTCACAGCGTGAAGACTGGGAAGAAGAAGGCGGGTTTTGTGTTTGATGACCTGGAAACCTTCAAGCTGGACATCGCCGACAATGACGTGGCGCAAATCCGGCCCGGGAAGCCTGCGGAGAGTCATTTCCTCGAAATCATGGTGAATGACGGCAAGAATCACATGCCGCCGGATGAGCAGCTTTCTGCCAGCGACATCAAAAAGATCACGGAATGGATCTCGGAGGGTGCGAGTTTTGTCAGCGGTGGGCCGAAGATGGCTCCCGTGGCGGCAAAAAAAGACCTGCCGCCGATCATGAGCTGGACGAATGCGGAGGGGAAGACCATCAAGGCGGGTTTTGTCCGGCTGGATGGTGAGAATGTGGTGCTGCGCATGCCGGCGAACGCGGCTGAAGTCGCCTACCCGCTGGCGAAGCTGTCCGAAGCCAGTCAGAAGCTGGCGCGTGACTGTGCCGCGCCGTGATCGCGGTCATTTCTCCGCCAGCACGGCACCGACCGCCGCTTCCAGCGGGCGGGAACCATCGCCACCGAGGCGTTCGTCGAGGGCTTCGAGGCGCTGGATGAGATCAGCGACGTGTTTGCGCGGATACATGCCACCGGCTTCGGCGCAGAAGTGGGTGCGGCAGCCGAAAGGGCGGTGCGCATAGATGGTGCAGCGGCCATCACGACCCAGCAGCGGGCAGGCGCCGTCGGGATGAGGTTTGAGCACCTTGCGACCACTGGCGCGCACACCTTGTGCCGAATACAGCGCCTCGCCCTTGGTGAGCAGCGGTGTGCGACCGGTGAGGCGAAAATGGCAGCATCCGGTGCGCATCTCGCAGGTGCGGGGCAGGGGACGTCGCTCCAGCTCGGCATAGATCGCCTCGATTTCGATGCGGTGGTCGGGCTTCGGGTTTTTCATGCGGCGTCCAGCCAGCATGGCCGTGCTGGCAGTTGTGGCACGCGATTTTTGCAAAGAGGCATTTGAGATTTGAGATTTCCCATTCCGCCCCCATCGTACGCACCCCAGATGCCGCTCCAGCCTTTGATTCCGAGGCATCCGGGTTCAACCTTCACCCACCCGAGACCACCGAATCACGCATGAGCCTGCCCGATATCGCCGGACATGAATTGCAGGACCTGGTAGGCAGCGGGAGGTGTGGGGCCGTGTATCGGGCCGTGTCCGCGAATGGCAAGGCCTGCGCGGTGAAGGTGTTCAGCTCGATGGCGATCAACCGCAAGGCGCTGGCAACCGCCTTCCGCGCGCTGCAGCAGATGCCGCATCATCGCGGTGTGCTGCCGGTGGAGAGCTACAGTTTTGACAAGACGCCCTACTTCTGTGTGATGCCGCTCGTCGGTGTGATGACGAAGGACAGCCATGGCCGCCGCCAGTGGCAGACGCCGACATTGGAGGCCGCCTGCGGCGGTTTGCCACCCGAGCAGGCATGGCGGCACATTTACGAGGTTTCCGATGCGCTCTCATGGCTGCACAAGCACGGCATTCCGCATGGCAACCTGCGTCCGGCCAATGTGCTGCTGGAGGATGACGTGGAGTCCTCGATCCGCCTCACGGACATCGCACAGGGCTGGGTGGGCGGCATCCATCACCTCGAACTGACGGACCACTTCGTGCATCTCTGTCCGGAACAGGCGGAAAATCCAGATGGTGTGTTCGCGGGTTACGGGCCGACATGGGATGTGTACAGCTTCGGCGTGCTGGCGTACCGCCTGCTCAATGGAAGCTTGCCGCGTGGCGCGGAAATGTGGGAGAGCGAGGTCGAGCGCGCACGGCAGCAGGCGGCGTCGGGGCTCGCGGTGCAGATCGACAGCAACGCGCTGCTCGCCGCGGTCAAATCGCAGCCGAAGGTCGTCTGGCCGCACCCGGCGCAGTCGAAATGGGACGAGCGCCGCCGCAACATCATCGAACGCGCCCTCGATCTGAACCCCGCCGCGCGCTGGGCGGACATGCGCGAAGTCGTGCGCGAGTTCGAGGTGCTCGAAAGCGACTACCTGCTGGAGGAGGCACGTGAGCAGACTGTCCGCGAGCGTCAGAAGCAGGCAAAGAAGGTGCTCACGCTGCAAACGTCCGCCATCTCGTTGCTGACCATCTTCGTGCTCAGTTTCATCTACTCTTTCGTCACGCTGCGCAGGGCGCAGAAGGCCGAGAGGACCATCGACAGTCTCGCTGCAAACCACAAGATCGAGATCGATGCCCGCGAAAACCGCATCGCATCGCTGACGAGCGAACGCGACATCGCGCGCAGCGCGAAGGCCGTGGCGGACCAGAATCTGCAAAACTCGCAGAACGCCGTGGACCAGTTCCTCACCCAGTTGCTGCAAACACCGACAGGCAACGAGATGGAGGCGGGATTTCAGAAGGAGCAGCTCAACGACGCGCTGGCCTACTGCATGCGCGGCCTTCCGGCGCTGGAGCAGTCCAAGGAGCTCGGCGTTGAGCGGCTGCGCTCGTATGGCAACATCGGCCAGCTTCACCTCAAGCTGCGCAACAGCACGCAGGCGGTGACGTATCTCACGAAGGCGCGTGAGCAGGCGGCGGAACTCATCGCCAAGGGCACGGGTGAAGGCGCGCAGATCGCGCTCTACCAGCAGTGGCTGGGCCGTTACAGCCTGCTGCTGTCCGACATTCGCGGTCGTGAAGGACGCCACGCGGACTCACTCACGCTGTTGAAGGACGCCACGCTAAATCTCGACAAAGGCCTGGCCGCTGATCCGAAAAACCGTCTCGCCCGCAACGAATGCGCCCGTGCATGGCTCGAATACGGTCTGCGCACGCTGCGCAACGGTGACGTGGCGGACTCCGAGCAGGCCATGGCACGCGTGCCGGCCATCCTTGATCCGAAGCTTATCGGCCACGATCTCATCAACGATGAAAAATTCATCCTCGCCCGCGCCAAGTATGCCAAGGGCATCAGCCAGCGTGATGCGGGCAAGACCGAAGACGCGCTCAACACGTTGATCGATTCCGTGAAGGACATGGGCGAGCTCGTGCTCGGCAGCAGTCCGCGCAACCAGGACCAGGCGCTCCTTCTCGCCGAGGCCTACACCGAGCTGGCCGAGCTGATCGGACGTCATTTCAGTGGCACGGATGCCAAAGAGGCGCACAACCAGGCCCTGCCCATCCTGCTCGAACTGAACCGGCTCATGCCCGAGTGGGCCGAGGTGAAGTACTTCCTCGCCCGCACTTACGGCGCGCTCGCCTCGCTCGCCCGCGATGCCGGCAGCCCGTCCGAAGCCAGCAAGAAGAAGCAGGACGCCATCGAGCTGGTGAACGAAATCCTCGCGGATGACCCGACCAACGCGCGCTACGGCTTCCTGCTGGCCAAGCTGCGCGGTGAATACGCCGAACTGCTCGCAGATGGCAGCAAGACCAGTGCCGCCATTCCGATTGCAAAGCAGGCCGTTGAGTCCCTTGAGGCGCTCATCCAGGCGCAGCCGCCTTCGGAAAAGCTCACGCCGGAGCGCCGCATGTGGGCCAGCCAGCTCGCGCAGCTTTATGGCGCGCTAGGCCACACCAGCGAAAGCGCCGGCAAAAAAACCGAGGCCAAGGCCGCTTTTTCCAACGCCGTCGCCATCTGGGAAAAGCTCGCCGCCGCCATCGCCAACGACGAGGCCATCCAGGCCGGTTTGAACTGGAGCAAGGGCCGTCTCGCGAAGATCAAATGACCCTGACGGAGAAACAGCAGTCGCTCATCGACGACCTGAACATCATCCACGATCCGCACGAGCGCCTGAACGCCGTCGTCTCACGCGGCGCGACGATGAAACTGGCTGAGGACCACAAGATTGAGGCCAATCTCGTCCCCGGCTGCGTCTCGCGCGTCTGGCTGCACGGCGCACTCGTCGGTGGCCGCACTCATTTCGCCTGCGATGCCGAATCTCCGATGGTCAAAGGCCTTGCCGCGCTGCTGTGCGAGATCTACACCGATTCCGATCCGCAAGAGGTCGCCACCATCGATCCGAAAGTCTGGGAAGGCTGCGGTTTCACCAAAATGCTGTCACCGACACGTTTGAACGGCCTCGCAAACGTGCGGAAGCGGATTCGGGAAATGGCGGAAGGCTTTTGCCAATGTCGAATGACGAATGCAGAATGACGAATGCAGAATGACGAATGGATTCCATCGAAGGCATTCGACATTCGTCATTCTGCATTCGTCATTTTTCCCTCATGCTCCGCCTCCAAAACTTCCACGGCCCCGAACTCGAACCGCATCTCGATGCGCTCGGCGCACTGCGCATCGCCGTGTTTCGCGAGTATCCCTATCTCTACGACGGCAGTCTCGAGTATGAGCGCGAGTACCTGCGCACCTACCTGAAATCCAAGAGCAGTCTGGTCGTGCTGGCCTTCGATGATGATCGCGTTGTCGGTGCCACCACCTGCCTGCCGATGCTGGATGAAGGGCCGGAGTTTCAGGCAGCCTTCTTGAAGGCAGGTTACGATCTCTCGACGATCTGCTACTTCGGCGAATCCATCCTGCTGCCCGACTATCGAGGCCAAGGCGTCGGGAAAGAGTTCTTCGCACGTCGTGAGGCGCACGTTCGTGAGCTGGGAATGAAACTCAGCACCTTCTGCGCCGTGGACCGCCCTGCCGATCATCCGTTGCGTCCTGCCAATTATCGCCCTCTCGATGACTTCTGGCAAAGCCAAGGCTACGCGAAGCATCCCGAGTTGCAGGCGACGTTTGTGTGGAAGGAGATCGGTGAAGAGTCCGAATCACCGAAGCCGCTGACGTTTTGGACGAAGAGGGCGGCGTGAACGGATATCAAGCTGTTGCGTGTTCGCGTCGGATGATCATTGATCTTCAGCCCGACGGCGATCACTCTGACCGGGCATTCCTGCCGGCACGGCATTTTCAAAACCTCCGACACCCGACGAACATGCAAGAGACAGAACTGCTTGAGCAAGTGGAGTTGTTGGCGGGAAACACGAGACAAAAGTCTTTTCGCCTCACTGCCGAGTTCATCATCCGTCACAAGATGCGAAGAATCGTCGAGACCGGATGCTTTCGCGGACAGCCGGCCGCCACGCCGCAAGCTCACATCGAGAACCGCGGTCATGACGGGCAGAGCACGGTTATTTTCGCGCTGCTGGCCAGGGAGCTCGGCTGTGTCTTCGATTCCTACGACAAAGATCCCAACCATGTCGCGCGTGCGCGTGCCCTGCTGGGGCTGTTTGGTCTTCAGGATTCGGCCAATTTTCATATCGGGGACTCGGTGAGCGCGCTTTCCAAGCGCAGCGAGCCAATAGATTTTATTTATTTCGACTCCTTCGATCACAACCCAAACAATCCCCTTCCGTGCCAGTTGCACCAGCTCGCCGAGGTCGGCGCGGCCCTCGGCAAACTCCAGCGGCCTGCCGGGATTCTCTTGGATGACTGCAAATTCGCGACCGGCGGCAAAGCAGGCCTCAGTGACCCCTTTTTGAGATCAAGAGGCTGGAAGCTCGAGTTCGACGGCTATCAGAGGCTTTTTACATGGCTGGAATGAGCCTTGTGCCAGCGTGGAGTTCATCCTGCCGCCCGAATATCGGGACTACATGCCTCGGTTTTTGGGAGTTCTGCCGTCGCACTTGCCTGAGTTACATTGATAGCAGGCAGGTTGTATATTGTCGATGTGGTCCGTGCCTCCCCGAGCGAGGGGAATAATGTGATCCTTGGTCCATATGTGACGATAACGCAGATCTGGTCGCGCGGGGATTTTGCTCCAAAGGCGGTTGCAGATCGGACAGTGATCAAACATGGCCAATTTGGCGAGCCAAGCGCTTTGAGTATGGCTCGATTGGCTTGTTTTCTTGCGAGCGGAGTATGCGGCAGCCCGGATTCGGCGACACGGGCGACAGTAACGGTGAATCTTACCGGTGGACGCTGAAGTCCAGATGCCGAAGTCGCGAGAACCACACTTGGTGCAGGGTTCCGCTGTGCTGCCGTTCATAGAACTTCAATCTGCCTGTTCCTATCTCAGAGGATTGGAGCGCTATTCGTATCATTCAAATGCCGATCCAACTCATACTTCCCGAGCGCCAGCGCGCCCAGCAGGCCTGAGCGTGCACCCAATCCAGGCGCGACGATGAAATCGTCGATGTTGCGGCCGAGTTCGGGGACGCGGAGGTAGCCGTTGTTGAGTTTGAGGAGGCGACCGCGAATCAACGGCAGGATGTGCTCCTGGCTCATGACGCCGCCGCCGAGGATGATGCGCTTCGGGCAGAGGCTGAGGGTCAGATTCATCAGCGCATGGGCCATGACATCGGCGACTTCCTCCCAGGCGGGATGATCGGGCGGCAGCGCGTCGGCTTTCACACCCCAGCGGGAGGCGAGGGCGGTGCCGCTGACGTAGCCTTCGACGCAGCTCTTGTGATAAGGGCAGTGACAGGCCTGCTGAATGGCAGTGGAGTTGTGCGGTGGTGGCACCAGGAGGTGGCCGATCTCAGGATGCAGCAGGCCATGCAGAAGCTGGCCGTTGACGAGGACGCCACCACCAACGCCGGTGCCGACGGTGATGTAGATGAGCGGGTCGGTGTTTTGTCCAGCACCCCAAAGGAATTCAGCGAGTACGGCGGCGTTCACATCGGTGTCCCAGGCGATGGGAACATGATAACGTTCCTGCAACTTCGGCACGATGTTGGTGAACTGCCAGCCGGGCTTCGGTGTGGTGGTGATGTAGCCGTAGGTCTCGCTGTTTTGGTCGAGATCAATGGGGCCGAAGGAGCCGATGCCGATGGCGGCGAAGGGGCCGTGCTTCGATTTGGCCGAGGAAAGGAAGCGGGTGACGCCTCCGAGCGTCTCCTCGGGCGTGGTGGTGGGAATGCGGGTGACTTCACGCACGTCATGCGGGCCGGTGCCGACGGCGCAGACGAACTTCGTGCCGCCAGCCTCGATGGCTGCGATGAGGGGCAGTTCTTCGCTCATGATTGCGGACGCACGGCGGCGGAGTCACGGATGCCGAGGCTGGAGTAGATCTCGCGCGTGGCGTGGGATTTGTTCAACGTGTAGAAATGGATGCCATCGACGCCGTGATCGAGCAGGTCATGGCACTGCTCGGTGGCGTAGTGGATGCCGACTTTCTGCACGGCGGCCTCGTCACCGCCGCAGCGCTGGATGGCGCGCAGCAGCTTGGCCGGATAGCGGGCACCTGCGGCCAGTTCGGCCATGCGGCGCATGCCAGCGGCGCTGGTGATGGGCATGATGCCGGCGATGATGGGAATGTTGATGCCAGCGAGCTGGCAGCGCTCGCGGAAGTCGTAGAAGTCGTGGTTGTCGAAGAACAACTGCGTGCAGATGTAGTCCGCGCCGGCATCGACCTTGGCCTTGAGGTAATCCATCTCCAGCACACGATTCGGCGTGGTGGGATGACCTTCAGGGAAACCGGCGACGCCGATGCCGAAGCCTCGCGGATCAGGATGGGCGCCCGTGTCGATGAACTTCCTGATGAAGGCCACGAGATCAGCGGCGTGCTGGAAAGCATCCTTCGCACGGTCGTAGCCGGTGAGGCTCTGCGGGGGATCGCCGCCGAGAGCGAGGATGTTGCTCACCCCGGCCTTCGCATAGCGTTCGAGGATGCCAGCGATGTCGGCCTCGCTGTGGCAAACGCAGGTGAGATGCGGGATGGGATCGAGCGAAGTCGTCGTTTTGATACGCACGACGAGATCGTGCGTGAGTTCACGCGTGGAACCACCTGCTCCATAAGTGACGCTGACGAACGAAGGTTTGAAGGCTTCGAGTTCGCCGATGGTGCGATACAATGCCTCCGATGACTCGGCGGTCTTTGGGGGAAAGAACTCGAACGACAGCGTGGGGCGCTGGGCTTTGAGGATGTCGGCGATGTGCATCTAGTGGTTCGCAGTACTCGGTTCTCAGTTGTCTCACGCGAGGTGCTCGCCTTTGAGCACGTCGTCGAGCGTCTGACGCTCGCGCACGACGGTGGCTTTGTCACCATCGACGAGGATTTCAGCGGGCATGGGACGCGTGTTGTAGTTCGAGGCCATCGTGAAACCGTAGGCCCCGGCGCTGAGCACAGCGAGATACTCGCCCTCTTTGACGAGGGGGAGTTCGCGGTTCTGGGCGAGGAAGTCACCGGATTCGCAGATGGGACCGACGACATCGACTTTTTCGACCGCATCGGTCGTCGGCTGTTTCAATGGCGTGATCTGATGCCAGCCTTCATAGAGCGTCGGGCGGATGAGGTCGTTCATGCCGGCATCGACGATCTTGAAGATCTTGGCAGCACCACGCTTCTCATAGAGCACCTTGGTGAGCAGTACACCGGCGTTGCCGACCATGAAACGGCCCGGTTCGCAGAGGATGCGCAGCCCGAGCGGCGCGAGATGCGGCACCACCGCATCAGCGTAAGCCTGCACAGTGAGCGGATGCGTGTCCGCATTCTCCTGCCACCACGCGGAATCACCGGAGTCGAGGCTTTGACGGTAGTTGATGCCGATGCCGCCGCCGATGCTGAAAAACTCGATGCCGTAGCTCTTTTTGACCTGCGTCACGAGCGGGATGACCTTCTGCACGGCTTCGAGAAAGGGATCGACATTGGTGAGCTGCGAGCCGATGTGCATTTGCAGCCCCTTGATGATCAAATTCGGGCAGTCGGCGGCCACGCGGGCATACACATCAAGGATCTGGTCGAAGTCGATGCCGAACTTGTTTTCGCTCTTGCCGGTGGTGATCTTGGCGTGCGTTTTCGCATCCACGTTCGGGTTCACGCGCACGGCCACAGGCGCTTGCAGGCCGAGTTCCCCGGCGACTTGGTTGATGTAGTGCAGCTCGGCCTCGGACTCGGCGTTGAAGCAGTAAATGCCTTGCTTGAGAGCGTATTCGATCTCGTCGCGGGTCTTGCCGACGCCCGCAAAGGTACACTTCGCAGGGTCGCCACCGGCCTTGATGACGCGGTAGAGCTCGCCTGCGGAGACGATGTCGAAGCCGCCGCCGAGCTTGGCGATGGTGTTGAGCACGGCGAGGTTCGAGTTCGCCTTCACCGCGTAGCAGATGAGGTGGTTCAGCTTGGAAAGAGCCGCATCAAGGCGCGTGAAGTGGCCGGTGATGGTGGCCTTCGAATAAACATACAGCGGTGTGCCGTGCTGTTCGGCGAGCGACTGAAGCGGGACGTTTTCGGCAAACAACTGGCCTTGGTGATAATGAAAGCTGTGCATAAGCGGGCCGCGTAGATAAGCGGGATTCACCCCGGCGCAACCGGCCTGCGACGCCAGAATGCAGCTACTTCGTCAGCGCTTTGCCAATCTCCTCCGCGACTTTCCTGGCCAAATGCTCGCTGCCGGCCGCCGTGTAATGCACATCACGCGGGTTCTGCATCGTGGCGAGGTGCGGGGTGATGTGGGCGTTCAGATCGTCAATGGCGACGCCGTTTTCGGTCATCACTTTGGCGGCGATGGCGTTGTATTCGGGCACCTGGCCGAATTTGCGTGATGGGTTGAGCTCGCCCTCGGGAATGGGCGTGGTGGTGGCCCAGATCAGCTTGGCACCGGTGGCTTTCAAGGTGGTGACGAGGCTGCGCAGATTGGCTTCGTAGTCAGCGGGTTCGACCTGGCGTTTGCCATCGGGCATGTATTTGAGGTCGTGGATGCCCCAGTTGAAGTGAATGACATCCCATTTGCCGGTGCCGAGCCATTTCTGGATGTTCGCGACGCCGTTCTTGGTCGGCCCGCCGTTGGTCGGGATGCGATGCACGTTGGCTTTGCCTTCAAGGAGCTTCCGGGTCGGCACGGTGTAGCCGATGGAGATGGAATCGCCGATGAGCAGCACCCGGGGCAGCCCGGCGACATCCTGAACCGGGGCCATGGCCGGATTCGGAGCGCGTTTGGCCTGTGGAGCTTTGGCGGCAGGTGTATCGGCAGCACCCGAGGCATGGATGAGGCCGAAAATCAGGGAGAGGCAGGGCAGGGAGGTGTGCAGGCGCATGCGTGGAATGTAGAGCCTTGGAGACAGTTGAGAGCGGGGGATTCTATCTTCAGGTTATTTAAACCGTTAAGGTTTATTGACAATATTTGTGGTAATTATATAATTAGCGGGTAAATAATCGTTTAGCCGCCCCTCCAACACGTCATGCGTCTCTTCAAACACATCACCCTTTGCTCCCTGCTCGGTTGCGCCAGCGTGCGGGCGGACGTGATCACAGACTGGAATGCTTTGATGCGGCAGACCTTCAAGGCCGAATCCTCCTCGGCCACTCCGCCCACCAACTCCCGTACCATGGGCATGATGGGCGCGGCGATGTTTGATGCCGTGAACTCCATCAACCGCACTCACACCGGCTACCTCGGCTATTTCGATCCCACGACCGCTGGCAGCAGCATCGACGTCACTGCCGCGGCTGCCGCGGCTGCGAACACAGTCATGCAGTCCATTTACACCGACTTGTATGGCGCTGGAAACTCCCATCTGACGAATTTCACCAGCCTCTACAACTCACAGATGAGCGGCATCGTCGATGGTGAGGCGAAGACGCGCGGCATCGAGGTGGGCATCGCCGCCGCGCAGGCGATGATCACGGCGCGTGCCAGCGACGGCTGGAACGCGGCCTCGACGTATTCGACGCAACCTCTCGGCACCGTTGGTGCCTGGCAGCCGGGAACCACTGCCGGTGCCTGGGGATCCTCCACCGGCACGTTTTTGAGGTCGGAATGGGGCTACGTCACCCCCTTCACCATGACCAGCGGCGACCAGTTTCGCCCCACGTCCATCGCAGGCTACCAGGCGAATGACCTCGCATCGTTCGTCGCCAGCCAGACCTACACCGATGGCTTCAATCAGGTGAAAAGCCTTGGCGTCTCCACCGGTTCCACCCGCACCACCGACCAGACCAACATCGCCTACTTCTGGGTGGATGGCCCCGGCACGGCCTCGCCGCCGGGACATTGGAATCGTATCGCGCAGACCATTTCCGCCAGCATGGGCCTGAGTGTGGAGGACAATGCGCGCCTCTTTGCCCTGCTCAATCTCACCGAAGCGGACGTGGGCATCGCCACCTGGGATGCAAAGCGTGCTTATGACTTCTGGCGGCCCATGATCGCCATCAACACCGCCAGCACTGATGGCAATGGGGACACGCTCGAAGACGCCGCATGGGCGCCGCTGATTCCCACGCCGTCCTTCCCCGCCTACACCAGCGGCCACAGTGCCTTCAGCATGGCGGCGGCGGCCATTCTCGCGGATTTCTTCGGCACCGACGACTTCGCCTTCACCACAGACTCTGAGTCACCCTTCCTGCCGCTTGGCTACACCCGCGATTACACCAGTTTCAGCGAAGCTGCGGAGGAAGCCGGCATGAGTCGCATCTACGGCGGCATTCACTGGGATTGGGACAACACCGAAGGTCAGGTTCTGGGAGCGAACGTGGCGGACAATGTCTTCAACAGCTACTTCCAGCCCGTGCCGGAGCCCGGCAGCGCGATGCTGATCCTCTGCACCGGCCTGGCTCTCATGTTGCGCCGCCGTTCACGAATCGCGTGAGATTGGAGGAAGGGGATCAGGATGATTCCTCTGCTGCCTCAGACGATCTCCACGCTCACTTGCGCACTCGTGTCCATCGTGCCGATGATCTTCGCGCCCGTGCCGCAGCCCAGCGCCTTGTCGGCGTCGTCTGGCGACACAATCGCCACCCAGCCGAGGCCCATGTTGAAGGTGTCGAAGGCATCCTTCGGGTCCGCATGACGCAGCACCTTCTGCACCACGTCGTTTTGCCAGAAAGGAATGCGCAGGTTAGCGCCGAGGCCGCGCTTCAGGAAGATGCGGCCCAGATTTTCCGGCAGACCGCCGCCGGTGATGTGCGCCATGGCCTTGGGCTTGATGCCAGCGGCTTTGAGGGCCTTCGTCTGCTCATGGTAGAGCAGCGTCGGCAGCAGCAGGGTGCGCATTTCGTCCTCGCTGAACTGGAGCTTCTCCTTCTCGATGATGCGGCGCACGAGGCTGAAGCCGTTCGCGTGGAAACCCGCGCTGGGCCAGCCGATGAGCACGTCACCTGCGGCGATGGTGCCGGGGTCGAGCATGTCCTCCTTTTCGCAGGCACCGATGGCGAAGCCGCTGAGTTCCACCATGCCCTCGGGCACCATGCCGGGCATCTCGGCCGTCTCACCGCCGGCGAGGATGCAGTTGCAGGCCTCCAAGTACTCCGTCATGCCGGCGATGATGCGGGTGATCTGCCGCTTGTCGATCTTCGGGATGCCCACGTAGTCGAGGAACATGATCGGATCGGCCCCCGTGGTGAGCACGTCGTTCACGTTCATCGCCACGAGGTCTTTCCCGGCGGCTTCGAGCTGGTCGTGCTTCAGCAGCAGCTCGATCTTCGTGCCCACACCGTCGCAGCCGGTGAGGATCATGGGGTGCTTGTAACCGCTGAGGTCGTAGGCGGCGGCGAACAGGCCGAAGGGGTTCGCCAGCTTCCGGTTGCGCTGAGTGCGCTTCACCAGCACACCGATGTCATCGACCAGCGACGCTGCTTCGTGAATATCGACGCCGGCTTCTTTGTAAGTGTGTGCGGAGGGGCTGCTCATGAGGAAAAGGTGGCCCGCTGACTAGCCCGAAAGCCGGGACGGCTCAAACGGAAAGTCGCCCCTCTTGGGTGTGAAGCAGGCTGCCTGCCTGGGTTTCAAGGCTTGGGAGCCAGAAACGCCTGTGGTGTGACCTCATGCACCGCCTTCATGATGCGCTCCTCCACATTGGGCGCGAACTTGGTGGGCCGGTCATAATAAACCATCGCTCCAGCGCCTTCGTAGCCGCCCTCATCCAAAACGCGGCGGGAGGGCACATAGCACGGCACATCATTCGCGTAACCGTTCACCCACATGCGCGCACGGTCGAATTCACGTTTGATGCGCAGCGAGTAATCCACCGTGATCTCGCCAGGCAGGAAAACCATCGCCAGATCGCCGCCGAAGCTCCAGGTCTGCACGAGGTAAGGCAGGTGCGTCGGGATTTTTTCACCGTGATCAAGGCGGGCGAGGTTTTTCTTCGCGTGATAAGCGATGGCGGGCGTCTTGGATGCTGCCAGCGCCTGCCACTCCTCGCGTGTGGGCAGTGTGCCGAAGGCCAGCTCGATTTGCTTCGCGTTGCACTTCACCGGGCCGTTCACCGGGTTCATCTCTCCCTGCACGAGTCGTTTGGCCTCCGCCCCGAGATCTTCGCCGTATTGTTTCACCAGTTCCATTGTGCGGCGAGGATTGGGATTCTGATCCGCACCGCAACCAAGCGCCGTGAGCGCGATGGCACCCGGAAACTCGCGTTGCAGCGCTTCCTGCGCGCATCCAGCCCAGTCGCCGTGGATTTCGTCGATGCCGATGGTCGTGCAATGGCAGGCGTAGCTCGTGAAGATCGCCCGCACCTTGCCGTCCGCGCCCGTGGCACGCAAAACAGGCAGATCGTGATCCACCGGCTTCATGGGAAAACTGCGTCGATTCGCCGCGAAACCGACTTTTCCGACACTCCAGGCCAACGTGGTCGGTTTTCGGTCCGCCAGGGCCGCTAGCGCTACTTTTTCGATGTGGTCCGTGAGTTCGCGCGTGTAGCGCTCGATGGCTGGCATGTGTTCCGCCGGGATGTCCATGCCGAAAATATTCGGCAGGATGCCGATCAGCATCGGCGCGCAGTGCGTGTGGCTGGAGCAGATGGCGAAGCGCTCGTCACGCACCTTCGTCTTCGTCGCGAGACGTTTCAGCACCTCATCACGCATCGCAGCAGGCACGCCGCAGTTGTCCACGGTGACAAGCACCGCCGGGCCTTCTTCGTCACTGCCAATCGCCAGCGCCTTGGCAAAGATGTGCTGGGAGACGCCCGTGTTCGGCAAACGACGTCCGCCATAGCCGCTGAGCCGCACCGGATAGTCCGGCGTGATGTCCACCGAGGCAGCTCCGACTTGGCGAGTGGTGCCGGCAGCGAAACCAGCGAGTGGCAGGAAGATAATCGCGAGGAGAATGTGCTTCATGAGTGGCAATGACTACGCGACCCGATGCCGAGGACTTGCCGATGGCAGCCTGCTGTCACTTGCCCCACTCCAGCCACGTCTTCGCCATGCGCTGGCCGATTTCGAGTTTGGCACCCTTGCTGAAGTGCAGGTTGTCGTAGCGCTGGCCACACAGGTCCAGGGTGTCGATGTAGCGAAAGGTGGGATCGTTTTTCGCTAAGGCGGACTGCTGGGCGCGCACGACATCACTCTTCTCACCGCCTGAGGCAATGCCGCCGATGATGGCCTTCATCGCAGCGGCTTTCGGCAAATCCTTGCGAAGGTTTTTGACGAGCGTGCGCAGTCGCTCACCCGATGCGGCAGACTCGGCGGGGCTGTCGCTCTCGCCTTGGATGTAAAGCAGCGCAGCGACCTCAAAGGTGACGCCTTGCGGCAGGGCTTGGATCGCCTGCTGCACGGTTTCGACGACATGGCGGTACATGTGATCATCGCGGCCGCCCTTGAGCCAATAGCTGTTGCCACCGCCACCACGGCTGGCTTTGACGAATAGGAAGTCCTTCACGCCATTGGCGGCCAAGTGCCGTGAAAAACCAATCTCAGGGCCCCAGAACAGTGGATCGGCTCCCTCGCCTTTTTGCGCACGCAGCGAGACTATTTTCCCGCCAGAGTCATCGTAGAGCACTGCCGCACCATCACCGCCACGCGTGGAGCGATTGGCCCAGAAGAATGGGATCTGCGCATCCAGCGCGTCTTTGCCCGGTGTGATGTCCGGCTCCTTCTTGTCAGCCGTCGTGCCGAGGCTGTTCGACTGGCCGGTGAGCACGAAAATCCTCACACGCTGACCGTTGGCCTTCAG
>CAMCWM010000067.1 GCA_945882215.1 Akkermansia muciniphila
GTCTTCCTCGTCTTCGCCATCCTGTGCGATGCCGGGTTCTGGATGTGGATGCATTTCATGCCTGAGGATGCCGCGCGCGCCGGAGCCATCGCACTCAAGCCTTACGCCGGACTGCTCTGCCTCGTCTTGCTGGCTTACGGCGGGTGGTATCTCGTCAAAAAAATGCGCACCATCATCGTCTGAACATGATTTCCGCGTTTCCATCGACATTTCTCGCCTGCGCCACCTGCCTGGCTGACAAGGGCAGCCTCGTCGGTCAGGCGCAGGGTTTTGCCATTCTCTTCATGCTCGGCCTGCTCGCCTTCATGTTCATCTGCGCCGCCGGCATCGTCTTTTCCTTCGTCCGTCGTCAGCGCAAATACGCCAGCATGAACCCCGCTGTCTGAAACTCTTCATTTCCCCCTCCCCGCTATGAACCTCTCCTGGATTAATGAATTTATCGGCCAAACTCCAAACGCCTCCGAACACGGCGGCCTCGTGGATCACATGCTTGGCTTCGTCCACTGGTTCATGCTGGTCCTTGGCCTTGGCTGGAGCATCTACCTGTGCATCGCCTTCTACCGTTTCCGTCAAAAGAAGACTGCGAAAGCTGACTACCATGGCTTCCGTGGCCATGCCACCACCCACATCGAGATCGGTGTTGTCATTGTCGAGGCCATCCTGCTGCTCGGCTTTGCCTTCCCGCTCTGGGCGAGGCAGGCGGATGAATATCCCACCTCCCCCGACACCATTCGTTTGCGCGCGCTGGGTGAGAAGTTCCTCTGGAACTTTCAGTATCCAGGCACGGACATGATGCTCAGCACCTGGGACCTGCGTAATGTGGATGGTGCCACCAACACCATGGGCAAGGATCTGCACGACCCGAACGGCAAGGACGATTTCGTCAATCCCGGCACCATGAAACTCCCGGTTGGCCGCCCTGTCATCGTCGATGTCGCCAGCAAGGACGTGATCCACAACCTCGCCCTCGTTCCGATGCGTGCCGCCCAGGATGCCACCCCTGGCGTGAAGAGCCACATGTGGTTCAAGCCGACGAAGGAAGGCACTTGGGACATCATCTGCGGCCAGCTCTGCGGCCCAGGCCACGCGCAGATGAAAGCCATCCTCGAAGTCATCCCCGCTGCTGACTACGACGCCTGGGCCAAAGAGCAGTCCGCTGCCGCGCTCAAGAAGACCACGGAAGCCGCTGCCGCCGCGCCGAAGCCTGCCGCTCACTAATTTCCATCCTCAAGGATGGCGGAATCGAAGGGCAAAATAATGACCTCATTATTTTGCCCTTCTGCTTTTGCCCCTCGTTCATGATCTGACGACATGCCATCCCGTGCCTTCCATCGCTATTCACTCCTCACGCTTGCTGTCGGTGTGGTATTGATCTGGTGGGGTGCTGCGGTGACGACCGAAGATGTCGGCCTCGCCGTGCCCGACTGGCCGCTGTGCTACGGCAAGATCAATCCTGATGGCTGGTACAAAGTGCCTGCGCTGTTGCTCGAGCACGGCCATCGCTGGCTTGCCACCACCATCGGTTTTCTCGTGCTAGGGATGTACTACTGGCAGTTTGCCAAATTCAGGCCCGGACCCGTCGAGGGGGTGGGCATCGTGCTCTGTTCGTTGGGTTTTCTCGTGCTGATCTACATGGGCTCGCTTGTCACCGCCGCGTTCATCGCGATTCTGGGTTTTTCCTGGCTCATTTTAAAATGGTACAGCCAGCGCTGGCCTTTGCTGCGTGGGTTGACCACGCTCGCCTTGTTGCTCGTCGTGCTCCAAGCAGCGCTCGGCGGCCTGCGTGTGCTTAAAATGTCCGATCCGCTCGGCATCACCCACGGCACGCTCGGCCAGATGTTCTATTGCCTGCTTGTCTTCGTTGCCTTCGCCTCATCACGCACGTGGTCCGAAGGCCGGCTGGTCCTCACGGTCAAAGAGGCCGCTCGTGCCCGTTTCTGGTCGCTGGCCCTGTTTCTCTGCATTTTCGGCCAGCTCATTTTGGGGGCCACACTGCGTCACACGCAGCGCACGCATCTCGCTGCCAGCGACATCTTGACCACCAAGGGACAATGGGTGCCGCCGGCTTCGCCGCCAGACGTGTTCCTGCTCTTCGCGCACAAATACTGGGGTTTCAGCGTCGCCGTTCTCATCATCTTCGTCGCCGTGCGCTCGCGGCATTGGCTCGCCACATTGCCGCGATTGCGTCTTGTGGCCACGCTGCTCCTGTTCATGCCCACGATTCAGGTCGCGCTAGGCATCTTCGTCATCCTGACCGGCAAAAGCTTCTGGGTCACGAACTTCCACGTCCTCAACGGACTCGCTCTCCTCGCTCTCAGCAGCCTGCTCGTCGCCACCTTCTGGGGTGACAAGCTCTGCCGTCGTGAAGAAGCGGAGGCGTAAAAGGCGGCTGTTTCAGCGGCCGGCAATCCGCCGTGGTTGATCAAACTCGACCATCTTCTGCTTCCACACCGCAGCCTGTGCCACGCCGCCGGTGACTTCGGTGAATTGTGCCAGACGTGCGAGCGCGTCACGAAGATGCTGCCGCGCATCCTGGGGAAGAGTGCCAAGGCGCGCATCCAAACCCTCGTAGCCGGAGCGCAGCAAAATGCCGGCCTCGGCGAATTTTTTCTGGCCCAGCAGAGCGGCGCCCAGCAGGCTCTCGGCATCGAAGCGCAACCAGTGATCAGGTCCGTGCTTGCTTCTCAGATCAAGACAATCGCGCAAGACCGCCTCGGCGTCGGCAAACTTGCCGGTCTGCAGCCAGAAGCTGCCCAGATGGGCGGCCGCGGCGGCAACTGCGTGAGGATCTTGGACGGTGCGCTTGCGCTGAATCTCCAGCACTTGCTGATGCAGCTTTTCGGCGTCTGGGAGCCTGCCTTGAAGCTGGCAGGTTTCGGCCAGCCCGGTCATCGTTTCGAGGGTCTCGGAGTGATCCATCCCAAGCGCGCGCTGCTGGATCTGCAACATCTGGAGATACAACTTTTCCGCATCTGCGTGCTTGCCGTGGCGTCCATGCATGACGGCCACAGCACGCATTTGAGCGAGCACATCGGGATCTCCCGGCCCATAGGCCGTTTTCATCGTTTCGAGGGTTTGAAGCAGAAGCGCTTCAGCCTCGTCCTGCCTGCCATCAGCATCGTACGACGATGCCAGCATCTGCATGGAGTGGAGTGTTTGTGGATGGCTTGTGCCCAGCGCGCGTTGTCTCACCTCGAGTGTTTGCCGGCGCAGAGTCACAGCATCCGCATGTTTGGTGTGGCGGTCATAGACTTGGGCGACGTTGTCCATTTGCGCGAGAATTTCAGGGTGCTCCGGAGGGAAGGAGGTTTTCAAAGTCTCCAAAACATGCAGATGGGTGCTTTCCGCTTCGGTCTGCTTTCCTTGGGCCTCATAGGCATCCGCCAGGCCTTTCATCGAGAGCAACGTCTGCGGGTGCTGGACTCCGAACACATGTTGTTTAGCATCCACACTCTGCTGGTGCAGCCTCACAGCCTCGACATGCCGTCCGCGGCGGCCGAGCATCAGTGCCACCCGGTCCACTTGGGCCAGTGTGTCCGGGTGTTCCAGCCCGAGCGTCTGCTTCATGATCTCCAGCGCCCCGAAATACAGCTTCTCCGCCTCGGAGGGCATCCCGCCCGCCTCATAGGCCGCGGCGGTGATGTTCATGGTCACGAGCGTTTGTGGATCGTGATTGCCCCGCGCACGCTGCGTCGCCTCCAGTTGTTCGCCGCGCAGTTTCATTGCCTCGGCAAGCCTGCCTTGGGCGGTGTATGACGACGCCAGATGGCCGATGGTCGCGAGCGTTTCGAGGTGATCCGGGCCGAGCAGGCGCTTCTGTACGTGCCAGAGGTTCAGAAACAGCGATTCGGCCTCCAGGTGCTTCTCCTGCTCGTCACACACAGCTGCCAGCACGGTGATCGTGACAAACGTGTCGGGGTGATCGGGTCCGAGCGCCCGCTGCTGAGCTTTGAGCGTCTGGCGCAGCAGGACTTCCGCGTCTGCATGCCGCCCTTGCTCCTTCAATGCGGTCGCCAGATCCTTCATGGAGCGCAGCGTGTCACGATGCTGGCCGCCGAGCGCGAGCTTGCGTTTGTCCAGCGCGCCCTGCAGTTGCTTTTGCGCATCCGAAGGCTGTGACAGCGCCAGATAGGTCAGCCCGATGGTCTCCTGCGTCCGCGCCCCGGCCTCGGGGTTGTCCACGAGCGTGTCCAGACGCTCGGTGGCCTCGTCCAGCATGTTCTTCAGCAGCGTGGTGTCATGCCCTTTCACTTTTTCCGGGGTCAGACCGGCGAATATCTCCTGCAGAAACCGTGCGGTCATGGAATGCGATTCCGCCTTCTTCTTGGAGGCAACCCGGACTTCTTCCTGCTTGTTTTTCAACAACAGCCAGCCCGTGATCGCCATCACGCCCACCAGAGTCAGCACCAGCACGGCTGCCACGGCGAACAGGCCCCGGTGCTCGCTGATGAAGTTTCCCACACTTGAATCCTTTGTGGCGGGCAGTTCCTCCATCATCTCTGCTTCCGCCAGGTAACGCTGGAAGTCGTTCGCCAGGGCGCTGGCTGTCGCATGGCGACTCGCAGGCTTCTTTTCCAGCGTGGGCATCACGATCCAGTCAAAATGCTCCTCGACGAGCGCGATGAATTTCGCTGCTCCCACTTTGCGGTTGAGTGCAAGACCAATGAGCTGTGCCTTGGGCAACGCGCTCAGGCAGGCGGAGGGCTTCGGCGGGAGTGTTTCGCAAACGAGTTGTTTCACCTCATCCAGATGATCCGACGTCTCTTTGGGTGCGGCAAAGGGCAGACGGCCTGTGATCAGCTCGTAAAGCAGCATTCCCAGCGAGTAGATGTCACTGCGTGCCTCGATCGTACCGACGCCCACATGCTCCGGGGACAGATAAGCGGCGGGCGTTCGCAGCCACCCGTCGGGAGTGGCAAGGGCGTGGTTCATTGCCTTCGCGATGCCAAAGTCCGTGATCTTGAGCACCGGCTGCCCATTCTCTCCCCAGTTGACCAGCAGATTGGAGGGTTTGAGGTCACCATGCACCACGCCTTTTTGATGCGCGTGATGGATGGCATCACACGCCTGCACAAACAGCCGGATGCGTACCAGCAGAGACAGCTTTTGATCATCGCAAAACTGCGTGATGGGCACCCCATGCAGGAGTTCCGTGACAAGATACGGACAGCCGCCGGACGTCATGCCGCAGGCGTGCGGCTTGGCGATGCTGGGATGGTCCAGCAGCGCGAGCGCGTGCTTCTGCGCCTCGTAGCGGATCAAAAAGTCATTGGCGGCCACAGGCACGATCTTGATCGCCACGAAATCCGCCACGCGTTGGTTTCGCTCCGCCATCCACATCACACTGCACACGCTTTCGTCGATGATCTGCAGCAGCCGGTAGGGGCCGATCATGTCGCCAGGCTTCTCAGGGACGGCACTACGAGGAGATTTCGGCACCTTGATCCCCTTGGTTTTGCGCGGGTTGCCGCTGGTATCGGGCTGACTGCGCAGACGGTCCCAGACCTCATTCCACAACATGGTATCGTTCCCACAGGCTCCTGTGAGAAAGACATGGCGTTCAATGTGATTGGCACGCTGTAGCGCTTCTTTGAAAAGCTGCTCGATACGGGCGGGGTCCTTGTTCATGGGAGGAAAGAGCACATGTTATGATTTCCATAACGATATGTGCTCCAGCCCGCTTCGGAACTGAATCAGGCTTTAAAGCATCCCCAATACCTCTTCACTTGATTATCTCGCCCGCCAAAAGGATCGCACCTGGATAAAATGCGGTCGCGTTAAAACGTTCGGGTTTGTCCATCTTGTTGCCGTTCTTCGCGAGAATCGCCGCCTTGTCCGGCTGCTCGGGATGAATCTCGATCTTCACGGTGTGAACCTTGTCTTCGAGGTCAGAGCCGATCACGAATGCGCCGAGCCGATGATAGGTGCAGTAAGCGTCAAAACGCGGCACGATCTTCGACGGCTGCTCATCGAGCGTGATGATCAACTGCCCGCAATCCGGACCCACGATGTCGTAAATCGAGCAGCGCGTGCCTTTGAACTGGAACGTGATCGTTTCACCCTGCTGCGAGCCTTTGTGCAGCGTCGTCATGCGGTTCGCCCAGCGTTTGCCGAACTCATCCGTCTTCGGATCGAGCAGCGTAAAGCCTTTTGAGAGCGTTGCGGCCGTGATCGGCAGCAGTTTGGCCTGTTCGTAGTTCGTGGCGATGAACGGCGCGCCCAACACATGCGCACCGGTCGATTTTGAGACCGCCTTGATCGGCTCCAGTGAGCGCACAATCGCCTGAAGATACAGTTCGTGACCGGTTTCGACGTGTGGATGCACGCTGTCGGGTGCGAAGACAAATTTGTCGCCCAGCGCTTTCTTCTCCTCATCCGTCTTGGGCAGCTTGGCTTTCCACACGAGCTTGCCTTTCTTTGCCAGCCTCGCGACTTCCATCGCCATGTGAATCGTCGGGATGCCGTAGTGACCGGCGATCTTTTCCATCGCGCTCGCCGAGCGCTGGAATTTGCCTTCGAGCATCGCGGGCGCGAGCGATTCAGTCAGTGTATAGACAAAGCAGATGTCGCACTCCGGCAGCGCCTTCCACGTCTGGCGCACGATGCCTTCCATGCAGCGGAAAATCTGTTCAGGAGATGCCCCGCCGTCATTCACGGCGAATTCCACGAACATGAGGTCAGGTTTGTGATCCAGCACGTCCTGTTTCAACCGAAACACGCCGAGGTCTGATCCTGTGCCGCCGATGGCCGCGTTGATCTCGCTGAACTTCGCTTGTGGCCAGGTCTTTTGGAAATGCGCCAGCGTCTTCGGCCTCCACCCGTTCTGTGCCGTGATCGAACCGCCGAGGTAACCGATCTTGATCTCCGCGCCTGCCGTGTTCGCCTTTGCGAGAAAATTCGGCAGCCCGTTGCGCGGATGACATTCCTTCGCCTCGACGAGCGGAAGCTCATCGGCGGCGCTGAGAATCGAACAAGAGCAGAGCAGGGCGGAGAGGAGGTATTTCATGGCGGGAACCCATTCTGGCCCGTGTGTGAATCCGGGCAATGATTTCGTTGATCCTGCTGCCATGAAACGCCGACGCTTCCTCCAGGCGCTGCCGCTGACTTTAACAGTGGCTCCGATTCCCGCGCTGCCACGCGAACTTGGCAACACCACCGGTTCATTCATGAGGCATCTCTCGGAAACGGCCCGGCCCGGCAAACTGCGCCTGCTCGATCTGCCGCGCATCATGCGTGACGAACTGGGCATGCACGTGATCGATTTGATGACGGCCTCGCTCGTCTCGCTGGAGCCGAAATACCTCGAACAACTGCGTCAGGTCGCAACGGATGCCGGTTGCGTGCTCACGAACCTGAAGATGAACCAGAAGGGCCTCGACATGGCGAATGCGGATGAAACCGTGCGGCGTCAGGCGATCGACACGTATCGCAAGACCATCGATGCCGCCGCGTTGCTCGGCGTGCGTTGGGTGCGACCGCTGCCGGGCCCGAATCTGCCCGATTTGAAACTCCTGGCGCAGTCGTATCGCGAATTGATCGACTATGCGGGCGGAAAGGGCATCGGCCTGCTCATCGAAAACTTTGGCTGGATGCAGAACGATGCTGATGCGATTCCGCGAGTCATCCAAGCCGTCGGTCCTGGCCTCAAAGCCCAGCCCGACACCGGCAACTGGAGCGATGCCGCACGTTACGACGGCCTCGCGAAGGCGTTTCCGTTCGCGGTGTCGTGTGATTTCAAAGCGCGCGAACTAACGGCGGATGGAAATCACGCGGCCTATGATTTGAAGCGCTGCTTCGACATCGGCTGGCAGGCTGGATTTCGTGGTCCGTGGTGCTTCGAGCACTTTCACGACGATCTGGCGCAGCTTTTTCGTGAAATGGGTGTGTTGCGCGACATGCTCCGCCGCTGGATCAAAGACAGCCCACCATGAATTTCCGCCAGCAGCTTCAACACGGCATCGCCATCCCCGCGCATCCCCTGGCGCTCAATGCGCAGCGCAAACTCGACGAACGGCGGCAGCGGGCGCTCTCACGCTATTACATCGCCGCTGGCGTCGGCGGTCTCGCGGTTGGCGTTCACACGACTCAGTTCGCGATCCGCGACCCCAAGATCGGTTTGTTTCGTCCGGTGCTCGAACTGGCGAAGGAAGAAATGGATCGCGCCGCGAAACCGCTCGCGCGCATCGGCGGCATCTGCGGCCTGACCAAGCAGGCCCTCGTTGAAGCGAAGTTGCTGCAGGAACTCGGCTACCACGCCGGTTTGCTCAGCCTCGGGGCGATGCGAGACGCCACCGAGGATGAAATGATCTCACATTGCCGCGCTGTGGCTGAAATTATTCCCGTCATCGGCTTCTATCTTCAGCCCAGCGTCGGCGGACGCGTGCTGCGGCATTCATTCTGGTATCGTTTCGCAGAGATCGAAAACGTCGTCGCCATCAAGATTGCTCCGTTCAACCGCTACCAGACCATCGACGTCGTTCGCGCCGTGATCGACGCCGGACGCGATGACATCACGCTCTACACCGGCAACGATGACAGCATCGTGGCCGATTTTCTCACGCCGTTCCGCTTCGCGGGCAAAGAGCGCCGCATTGTCGGCGGACTGCTCGGTCATTGGTCAGTGTGGACGCAGCGTGCGGTCGAATGGCTGGAGCAATGCCGCAACGCCGATGCCACGCCTGATTTGCTGCGCCTCGGTATCGAAGTGACCGACAGCAACGCGGCGTTCTTCGATGCGGCGAACGGCTTTCGCGGTTGCATCGCCGGTTTGCATGAAGTCCTGCGCCGCCAAGGCCTGCTCGAAGGCCTCTGGTGCCTCGACGAGCACGAAACGCTCAGCCCCGGCCAGCTTGAGGAGATCGACCGCGTTCATCGCGCCTATCCGCATCTGCACGACGACGACTTCGTCGCCGCGCACCGTGATGAATGGCTGCGAGGTTGAAAATATGGCCGTGCTCTCACTTGTCTCGATTCTCCGGAACCTTATGAAACGTCTTCTCTGCACAATCGCCGCGTTCCTGACGCTGTTCTCCGTCGCCGTGGCGGACGCGTCAAAGACTTCAGATGAGGCGATAGCCGCCTTCAGAGTCCTGTGGAAGGAATCGCTAGCCAAGAAGCTCGAAACCGGCCGATACGGCACTTTGCTAAAATATTTGGTGTTTGAGCGTGGCCGCGTCTGGGCACATAGCGAGTCTTCAGAGGCAAAACACAACTATTTAACCAAGCTTCTGTCCGCAGAGGATAAGAAACGAGTCATTCTTGTGGGTAACTTGGATGACCTCAAGCCCGACCGACAAGTGTGGTCCATCACCAATCCTGGTGGGGATACCAATGGATTTGAGGCCTATCTTGATCAGAAGGACGGCAGATTGATATTGCTGTGGATTAGGGAGGAAGGCTGAGCCCCTCTTAACCGCACCAAATGGAGGAGATGACGCCGTTCTAACCGCACTTGAACGACGACACGTTTGTCGCCGCGCATCGCGACGAGTGGCTGCGTTAGCGGAAGAAACGCCGCACCGAGTCCACCGCACGATCAAGCGTCTTCTCGACGCTGCTCATGGGCGGTGGCGGCGTTGTTTTTTTCTTCACCGGCGTTGAGGTGGATTTCTTCACGGTGCCGCTGCTGCTTTTCGTTTTCGTCGTCGGTGTGGATTTGGGCTTCGTCTCGGTCACGACGGTTTTTTTCGGTTCTGCCTTGGGTTCTGGTTTCGCCTCGCTCACGAGGGCGACGGCCTTGCGGACTTCTTCTTTGGGTGGGGCGGGTTTTTCGACGGGCGGTGGAGCGGGTTTCTCAGCCGGAACCGTTTTCTCGACCGGCTTGGTCACTGCGGCGATGACGGCGGGCTCTGGCTCCATCGGCAGCAGACCGGGAGCTGCGCCGTAGCCGTAGAAACGCGTGGGACTCTCCGCCTTCGGCAGATGAAAATCAAACACGCTCACGCCGCTGCGCCGCAAGCCGGCGTAGCTGCGACCGTCGCTCGCGCCGAACACGACGCGCTTGCCGCTTTTCTTGAGCTTGCCGAGGTAGATCATGACGTGAGTCACCGGCAGCTTGCGCTTGGTTTCCATCGTGTTCGTCCAGAACAGCAGGTCACCGGGTTTCAAGTCGTCGAACTCGGCGCTGTCAAAACTCGTGGCGGTGGGTGTCAGATGAAGCTGCGTCTTCTTTTCCACCCAGTTGCACATCTCATCGGACTGTCGTGGCACGCCCTTCAAGCCTTGGAACTGCAGCACATGATAAACGGTGCCGGAGCAGTCCATGCCGCCCTTGTTCGGCTCATTCGAGCCATACATGTAGCTCAGTTCCAGCCGTGTCAGTGCCAGGGAGCTCTGCACGAGGCTCTGAATCTGTTTGGGATACTTTTCAAAGCCGCTGATGTCCTCGATGCTGATCGTCGAGACGGCGGCGGGCGAGGGTGTCGCGGGTTTGTCCTCTGCTTTCGTCGGAGTGTCTGCCTTGGCTTTGGCGGATGCTTCAGGTTTGGCCGGTGTTTTGGCCGGTGTTTTCTCTTTGGACTTGGCGGTGGTTGCCGCAGAGGCATGACCGCTCCATGTCACGAAACAGAAGAGCACAAAAAGCCGCAGGAGGGTGTTCATAAGACTCGGGGATTGAGGGTGAGGGCTTGTTTGGACGCCATGAGCGGCGGATTTGATCAAATCATTCACCCCATGCGGGCGATTACCGCACAGACCACGCCTCCCATGAGCAGCGTGGCGGCCACGATGCGGATGCCGTAAGCGCGTCCGGAGTCGTGGAGTTCGCGATTGCCCAGCAGCGGACCGAGCAAGGCCACGACGGCGAGGCTCCACATGCCGCGTGTGGCATAGACGACGTTCACGCCGATGGCATCATTATAAAAGGCGAGCGCGAGGGACAGGATAATCGCCTGCACGGCGATCAAGACGCTGCCGCCGATGGACCACTGCGTGGCACGATTCCACGGAATCGGCGGTGCTTTGGGCAGCAAGGTGATGGCGAGGAAAGAAAGGCCGCCTGTGGTGCCGGCCAGCAGCGCCAGGAAGGTCTTCGGGCCAAAGGCGGGCGCCCACATTTGCAGCAACACGTCCGCCAGCGCGAAAAACGCCGCGCTGATGAGCGCCATGACGACCGGTCCGGCGAGTCGTGCGCCTTTAGGTGTTTTGAAATCCGTCGCGCTCATCAGAAAGATGCCCGCTGTGGTGATGATGGCTGCGATCCACATCAGCGGCTTCATGCTGCCGGCGATGAGCAGGCTGGCGCTGAGCGCGACGAACACGACCTTTGATCCCAAAACGGGCGTCACGAGCGAAACATCACCACGCTGCATCGCGATGAAGGTGAACCAGCTTCCGGTGAAGAACAGCGCTCCGAGTCCGACAGGAATGTACCACAGATGCCAGGCCACCGATTGCGTCTCAAACAACGCGAGCGGCAGAAATGCGAGCGAACTGGTCCAGTTGTTGATGTGAAAGCAGGCCATCGGATGCGCCCCTTCGTTGAGCGCCTTTTTCAGCAGCAACGAGGCGATGGCATAGCCGATGGCGGCGACGAGCGGCAGCAGCAGATACCAGGGCAGGCTCATACGCCGACCAGTTTCAGGCCCCAGGCGATGACCAGCGGTGTGGTGATGCAGCTCACGACCGTGGTCGCGATGACGACTTGCACCGCCGTGGGCGCATGACCGCCGTAAAGCCGTGCGATCATGATGTTGAACACAGCGGAAGGCATCGCCGCCTGCACGACGATCACGCGTTTCAATTCCGTGGTGATGGGCAGGAAGTACGCGGCGGCGAGAAAGGCGATGGGGATGATGCCCAGTCGCAGCACCGGGCTGAGGATCGCCACTTTCCACTGCATCGCCCCCTGGCCCCAGATGTCCGCGATGGACGCGCCGATGAGCAGCACCGCCAGTGGCACCGCGCAGGCACCGAGCATGGCGAAGGTGTTGTGCGCGACCAACGGCACATGAACATGCAGGCCCGTGAAGTTCAGCAGCAGGGAAATCAAAATCGTGATGACGGGCGCATTGAGTGCGAGCCGCCAAGGCGCCTTGCCCAAACCTGTCAGCAGGCCGACTCCGGCCGTCCAGCAGGCCAGCTCGACGCCGAGCGTGAAGGTGAAGAGCACGCCGAGCGTGCCTTTGTCAGGAAAGAGCGCGGTGACGAGCGGAATGGCCACGAAACCGTAGTTTTGCAGCCCGCAGGCCACGCTGAAGGTGCGGCGGCCCTCGCCCTTTTTCAATCCGATGAGCGGGGCGACGAAATAAGTGAAAGCGATGCCGATTACGACCAGCGTGTAGCCCAAACCGGCCGCAATCAGCACCGGCGCGAGTTTCATCACCGCCGGGTTGCCCACCACACGCTCGATGATCAACGCCGGCGTCAGCATCATCACCGAAAGCTTCATCAAACTGGTGTCCGCTTCGGGTTTCAGCAGCCCGGTGCGTCGCGCCAGCGCTCCTGCGGCCATCGTGAGATACACGGGCACGGCCACGGAGAGAATGCTGAGGTAATCGAGCATGGAAGTGCTCTCGCTAGGCCCTGAAAGCCCGCCGCGCAAGTGGCGCTGCTCAGCCGCGTTTCCACACCACCCACAGTTCCGGAGGTGCGGCAGCGCGATTGATCGGGCGCAGATGCTGCACCTCAAAACGGCGCGAATCGAGCGTGGCGGCCCATTCGGCAATGCTGCGTCCCTCCTCGGCCCCGCCTTCGTGCCCCGGATATACTGCGATGGTGAGCAGTCCGCCTGGCTTCAACAGCTCCAGCGCCTCCCTCACTGCTATCATCGTCGTTTCGGTGTGGGTGATGAGCGCTTTGTCCGTGCCGGGCAGGTAGCCAAGATTGAACATGATCGCGCTGATCTTCCCGTGCAGCTCCGCTGGCACATGCGCGCGCATCGTTTCGTGCCCGGAGTGAATCAACGTCGTCATCTCGGCCGGAACCCGCTTCGCTGTTTCCAGCAAGGCAGCCGCCTGCACATCAAAGGCAAACACATGACCGCCCGGACTCACGCACTGCGTCAAAAATAGCGTGTCATGCCCGTTCCCCATCGTCGCATCGACGACAACATCTCCAGGTCGCAGCCGGTCTTTCAACATCAATTGCGCCCACAGCACGGACGACGGCAGGCCGCCGTTGGGGCTGGCGAGATGGGGTTTAAGTTCACTGCTCATATCGAATTGTGCTGTAAATCCATCTCCGTGTCGATGGCAGCGCCATCAAGCAGATGTTCAATGAGATGACGGGCAAGCCAGGGGGAACGGAGGGAACCTTTGGAGCCTAGGCCGTTGAGGAAGGCGACGCGGGGATGGGTGGGATGCGTGCCCATGAGGGCCTGGCGGTTCTTGATGATGGGGCGCACGGCGGTTTGCGTGGCGGTGATTTCGGCGGGGACTTTGAGCAAGCTGCGCAGCGTGGCTTCGAGTGTCTGCACTTGATTGGCTGAGGGCGTGTTCGGATCGTCGAACTTCCATTCGTAGGTGGAGCCGGCGCGCAGGGTGCCGTCGTGGCGCGGAAGGAGCCAGCAGCCGCGGTTGAGGATGCGCTTTTCACCTTGGAGATCGGCTTCAACGGTGAGGATGGTGCCGAGGGCGGACTGAAACGGCACCCAATGAAAGAGCGGATGTTTTTCGGCGCTCCAACCTTGTGCCCAGATGACGTAGGAGAAGCGCTGGCTGTTCCATTCGATGCCGTTGGCATCGTCACGCACGTCTTCGGGCTTCACGTCGGCAGTGGTGTATGAATCGAGCGATTCAAAGAAGCGGCGGCTGGCTTCGAGATAGGCGGTCGTGTCGAGCCAGGCGGCGTGACGCTGTTGGAAGCCGTTTTCGGGCTGGTGAATCACCTCGGCATTCAATTCAGGCGTCTGACGATGCAGGAACGGCTGCATGTCGGGATCGCGGCGGCGCTTGTGCCATTTGGCGATCTCTGGCTCGTTCTTGAGCAGGCGCACGTAGCCGCGTGGGAAGAAGAAGCGCTGTTTCATGCGTTTGCCGCAGTCGCGATAAAAGCGCAGCGCCTCGCGATAAAACATCTCATAGCGCCAGCTTACGGTGAGCCGCATGCCGGTGATGGGCGTGATCAATCCGGCGGCGACTTTGGAGCTGGTGAGCGGCTCGTCGCGATCAACGATCAGAAACGGCACGCCACGCTGCCACAAACGCCACGCGAGCGCTGTGCCGGCAAGTCCCTGGCCGATGATGAGGATGCGTGGAGGCATGGTTCTGCGCTTTAGCGCGGATTCACGCGTTCGTCACGCATCCCAAGCAAAGAACGGGACTACTTGTCCATGAGCGCCTGCATCAGCCCCTTGAACTTTTCCTGGGTCATGACGACCTGAATCTGTGTCGGCGGGACTTTGTCCGCGTCTTTCCAGAGGGTGCTGATCTCATGAATGGAGATGCCGATGCGCTTGAGGATGGCTTCTTCACGTTTCGAGGCGCTGAGGCGGCTGAAGTCGTCGCGCATTTCCTGCAGGATCGCGGGTGAGCCGATGCAGAGCGGACGGAGTTCCACGGCGGCGGTTTCAGCCACGATGGCGGAGGTGATCTCTAGAATGCGGAGCCAGAGACCCAGGTCGATCATGAGGGCGAGATCCTCATCTCTCTGCTCGCGCAACAAGCGCACAAGTTCTTGATGGCCATCGACGATCTCGTGACGCAGATCCTTCCACTCGCTGTCTTCGGCCATTTTTCCCTGCGCCATGAGGCGTGGCATGAGCTTCTCACCAAGGCCGAGCATACGGCAGTAGGTGAGCACGTCCTGATTGTTGTTGCGGAATTGCTGGGAGTCCGCCGCCTGCCAGACGAGGAGGCTGTCACCCAGCAGGCTGCCGAGAATCAAGGCGGCGCGTCCGCGATCCGTGGGCGGTGTGGGCGGTGGCGGGCGGAACATCAGGCGCCAGCGGGCCTTGGCGCGCTGGCCCACGAGATCGAGAAAATCCGCCGGGGTTTGATCAGCGTTGCTGGCCGATGGGCTGACGATCGCAGGCGGATCGGCCAGCGTCTGCCCGAGGCACAATCCGAGAGCAGCGATGCAGATCGTGCGGCTCAGACGGGACGGGTTGGCGGGCATGGTGGGTCGGCTGGACTTCCAGACGGGCTACCTTACTCCACCGTGACGCTTTTCGCGAGATTTCTTGGTTTATCCACGTCGCAGCCCCGGGCCACCGCCGTGTAGTATGACAAGAGCTGCAAGGGAACGACATTGAGGATCGGCGTGAGGTAAGACGGGCAGTCCGGCACGTAGATCACATCCTTGGTAAGGCGCTCCAGCTCCGTGCGGCCCTCGGTGGTCACGGCGATGACGGGGCCTTTGCGGGCGAGGACTTCCTCGATGTTGCTCACGTTCTTGTCGAACACCGCATCACCAGGAGCGATGAAGACGGACGGCATGTCCGGCTTCACCAAAGCGATGACGCCGTGCTTCAACTCCGCACTCGGATGTCCGCTGGCGTAGATGTAGCTGATTTCCTTCATCTTCAGCGCTCCTTCGAGCGCCACGGGGTAGTTCATCTGGCGGCCCATGAACAGCATGCCTTCGGCGTGCGCATGTTTTTCGGCGATGGCCTTGATCTTGTCGGTCTGCTTGAGGATCTGCACGATTTTATCCGGCAGGGCTTCGAGTTCGTCGATCATCTCCAAACCATCGACACTGGAGAGATGATGAATACGGCCGAGAAGCAGGCTGAGCAGCGTGAGGATCGCGACCTGCGAGGTGAAGGTCTTTGTCGCCGCCACACCGATTTCCGGTCCGGCGTGGATGTAAACACCGCCGTCGCTCTCGCGGGCGATGGTGCTGCCGACGGTGTTCACGATGCCGAGACAGCGAATGCCTTTGCGCTGGCCTTCACGCATTGCGGCGAGCGTGTCGATGGTCTCGCCGCTCTGGCTCATGACGAACTGCAACGTGTTCTTGTTCGTCGGCACGTTGCGGTAGCGGAACTCGCTGGCGATCTCGACTTCCGTCGGGACGCGGGCGAGGGATTCAATCAAATACTCGCCCACCATCGCCGCGTGATACGCCGTGCCGCAGCCGGCGAGGATGATGCGGTCGATCTGCACCAGTTCCTTCGGCGTCATGTTCAGGCCGCCGAGCACAGCGGTGCATTCATCGCGGGAAAGGCGGCCACGCATCGCGTTGCGGAGGGAATTCGGCTGCTCGTAGATTTCCTTGAGCATGAAGTGCGGGAACTCGCCCTTCTCAGCGTCGTCGGCGCTGAACTCCACGCGGCTCACTTTGACCTCGGCGGGGATTCCTTGATGGGACTGCACGCTGTAACGATCCTTCGTGATCGTGACGATGTCGTAGTCGTTGAGATAAACCACGTCACGCGTGTGGGCGACGACCGCAGACACATCGCTGGCGAGGAAATGCTCGTGATCGCCGAGACCGACGATCAAGGGACTGCCGAGACGTGCGCCGACGATCACGCCGGGCAGATCGCCATGCATCACAGCGATGCCGTAGGTGCCCTTCACGCGTGCGAGCGCTGATTTCACCGCATTCACGAGTCGCTGGGTGCCGTCTTTCTCCGTCGATTCATCGAAATAGGTGCCGACGAGATGCGAGAGGACCTCGGTGTCCGTTTGTGACTGAAACGTGTGGCCTTTGGCGATCAGTTGATCGCGCAGCGTCTGGTAGTTCTCGATCACGCCGTTATGGACGAGCACCAGCTTGCCGGATTGATCGGGATGCGGGTGCGCATTCACGTCCGTGGCCGGACCGTGGGTGGCCCAGCGGGTGTGCGAGATGCCCATCGTGCCTTGAGGGTTCGCCTCGGTCACGGCGATGCGCAGATTGTCGATCCGACCGGCACGCTTCACGACGCGGAGGTCTTCGCCGCCGCCATTGAGCGCCATGCCTGCGGAGTCATAACCGCGATATTCCAAACGACGCAGCCCGTCCAACAGGATCGGGCTGGCCTGACGATTGCCGATGTATCCAACGATGCCGCACATGAGAGAAATAAAGGGGGTAAAAGGGGGCTGTCGAATGACAGGCCGGTACGATACCGCCACGCAGAATCCACGCCAGCAGTTCGTGCCTCCCCCTTTTTCTTTATTGGAACGAAGTCCGGCCTCTCCTCAGGTCATGATCCCGCTGACCAGTTCCCCATGCACGTCTGTGAGGCGGAAATCGCGGCCTTGGTAGCGGAAGGTGAGGCGTTCGTGATCAAGGCCGAGCAGGTGCAGCACTGTCGCGTTCAGATCGTGCGTGTGGACGGGGTTCTCGGCGACGTTGAAACCGAAATCGTCGGTTTTGCCGTGAACCGTGCCCGGTTTGATGCCGCCACCCGCCATCCACATCGTGTAGGCGTCTTTGTGATGATCGCGGCCGGGAGAAGTCTTGGTGCCGTCGCCATTGATGCCCTGACGCAGCGGGGTGCGGCCAAACTCACCGCCCCAGATGACGAGGGTCTCGTCCAGCAGGCCGCGCTGCTTTAAATCCCGCACGAGGGCGGCCATGGGACGATCCACGTCCTTCGCCTTGGCCGTCAGGCGCTGCTTGAGACCGCCGTGGTGGTCCCAGTCGGAATCAAAGAGCTGCACCATGCGCACGCCACGTTCGACGAGGCGGCGAGCCAGCAGGCAGTTGTTGGCAAAGGAGGCTTTGCCCGGCAGTGCGCCGTACATGTCGAGCGTGGCCTTCTTCTCCTGCGTGATGTCCATCAGCTCCGGCACGCTCGTTTGCATGCGGTAGGCCATTTCATACTGGCTGATGCGCGTGGCGATCTCAGGATCGCCCACGAAGCCGAGCTGCTGCTCATTGAGCGCTTTGACCGCATCGAGCACACGACGGCGGTCTTTGGTGCTGTGACCCGCCGGATTGCCCAAAAAGAGCACCGGTTCGCCACTGCCGCGGAATTGAATTCCCTGATACACGCTGGGCAGAAAGCCTGTGCTCCACAGCGTCGATCCCGCACCACCGGCAGGGCCGGACAGCATCACGACGTAGGCCGGCAGATCGCGATTCTCAGCGCCCAGACCATACGTCACCCAGGCACCGAGGCTCGGGCGTCCGCCCTGGCCGAAGCCGGTGTGCAGAAACATCTGCGCCGGGGCGTGATTGATCTCGTTCGTGTGCAGGGATTTCACCACGCAGATGTCATCCGCCACGCTGCCGAGATTCGGCAGCAGCTCGCTCAATTCGAGTCCGCTCTGCCCATGGCGCTGGAATTTGAATTCTGTGCCTGCCAGCGTCATCTCGCCGCCGATGAAGGCGAAGCGCTTGCCTTTCGTGAGCTCCTCCGGGCATTTTTGGCCGTCCATCTTCTGCAACAGCGGCTTGTAATCGTAGAGATCGAGCTGCGACGGCGCTCCGATCATGTGCAGGTAAATGATGTTCTTCGCCTTCGGTGCAAAATGCGGCCGTGGAGCTGCCGCAGCAGGTAAATCCCGGGCCAGCAACGATCCCAGCGCCACCGAACCCAGCCCCAGGCCGGATTGCCCGAAAAACTGGCGGCGTGAGACGTGGAGGAAGTCAGGCGTGGTCATGCGTCCTTAGAACGTCGGCAAACCCCGTGAGATTGCGTGACTTCAGCCCGAGCCCGCACGATGCATGCGGCATGGCACTTGGCACCAAAAATCGACTTCACGAAACAGGCGTCGCCTGCAAGACGCATCTGCGCGAACAGCACGGCGACAAGCTGGACTTGGTCACGGAATTCATCGTCGAGATCGAAGGCGCGGGTTCCAAACAAGACCTGACGGCATGGAACCAGTTCAGCGACCTGCGGCGCAATCAGACCGAGATGCTGCAACGCGTGGAGGCCGCTTTTCAGACCTGGCTCGCAGGCGGTTGACCTCTGGCCAAGCAACGCACCAAAAATACCAGCGCCAGCGTCGTCAATGCGCCGGAGGCGTCGGCGATGAGGTCACGCATGGTTTCGCGAATGCTGTGCTGGATGTGCGAGCCATACACGACATCGGAATAGAGTTCGGCGAACTCCCAGAACAGCCCGACCGTGCAGGCCAGCGTGAAAGTGAAGAGGTAACGGGCGAAGGCGGTCAGTGTGCCAAACCAAGACGCGAAACAATCAAGCGCATGCCACGAGAAGAACGCGATGGCCACGCCGCCGCTGTAATGCATGACGAAATCGAGCTGCTGGCGATACGGCGTGCGCATGATCGCCTGATGGAACACGAGCACCAGCAGTGGCGCCCAGCCGGCACGAATGAGCAGACGAAACAGCGGCGTCATGCCTTCCAGTCCACTTTGACGCTTTGCTCGCGGCCGTTGCGGTCGTGGTATTTCACATGGCCATGTTTCGCGCCGTATTCGTGGACGCATTTGGTCACTTTCACGTCGTAGCAGCA
The DNA here is from genome assembly GCA_945882215.1 of Akkermansia muciniphila. Lineage (GTDB taxonomy): Bacteria > Verrucomicrobiota > Verrucomicrobiia > Verrucomicrobiales > Verrucomicrobiaceae > Prosthecobacter. Next base: position 19,299 of record CAMCWM010000067.1, read on the forward strand.
GTACTCGGCGATCTTGGCGACCTCTCCCTGCTGCCACCATTTCAGCGCATCGAGACCATCAGCGGTTTTGCCCATGCCGAGCGTGGCGGCGGCCACGGCGTCGAGCTTGATGCGATGACCGAGGGCTTTTTCCAAATCAATGAGCAGATCAAGGCTGTGGGGAAGATCGGCCGGATCAAACATGATGTCGTGCCCTTTGAGCACTTCGTAGTCGAAACCGATGTGGTTGAATCCGACGACCAAATCGGCTGCCTTGAGCTGCTTGATGAGCGCAGATGCCTCGTCCTGTGTGTAGATCGAGTACTCGTTCTGCTTCGTGCTGAAGGTGCAGGCCACCGAAATGCCCATCATGTGCTTGTTGCCCCAGCCGCCGACGTCGTTGGCGGTACGGCGTGTTTCGAGGTCGAAATAGACGATGTCTCCGGCCATGATCGCGAAGGCGTGGCGGAAACTCAGCCGATACGATAAACGATGCGCGCTTTGTCCATGTCGTAGGGCGACATTTCGATCTTCACGGCGTCGCCGATGACGAGACGGATGAATTTTTTGCGCATCTTGCCGGAGATGTGGGCGAGCACTTCGTGCCCGTTGCGCAGCTTCACGCGGAACATGGTGCCGGCGAGCACGGCGGCGATGGTGCCTTCGAGTTCGATGGCCTCTTCTTTTTGCTTGGCCTCATCCTCAGGTTCCACCGGACGTGGTGGTGGTACGAAGCGTGGGGGGCCACCACCGCGGCGGGGCGGGCCGCCGCGTGAAGGACCGCGATTGGGGCCACTGCGTGATGGGCCGCGATTGGGAGGACGTGACATGCGTGAAAAAAGTTGGGCGTGAGGATGCTCCCACGCGAAGGGATTACAAGGGTAATTTTGCAGGGAGAAAAGCCTGTTCAGCCAGTCATTCAGACAAAAATCTCGCCCCCGTGCGTCCTGTCCATGAAACTGCCACCTGCATGCCCACCGCGACGACACTGCCCGAACTCTACGATGCCCACGCGGCGGGGCTGTTTCATTATTTCGTCAGTTTCACCGGCAGGGAGGCAGACGCGAAGGATCTGCTGCAGGAGCTGTTCATCAAACTGGCGCGGCAGACAGTTCCACAGGGCATCGCGAACATGCGTGCCTGGCTGTTGCGCCTGGCGCATCACCACGCCATCGACTGGCTGCGGCGGCATCGCGTGCGCCGTCAGGCGGAGGAGGCGCAGGTGCCGGTGGAAATGTTTGCGGCACAGGATGATCCCGATCAGGCAGTACTGGCAAAGCGTCTCACCCACGCGCTTGCCCTGCTGCCGCTGGAGCAGCGCAGCGTGGCGCAGTTGAAGCTTTGGGATGGGCTGACCTTTGAGGAGATCGCGGAAGTGCAGGGCATTCCGCTGAACACGGCGGCCAGCCGCTATCGCTACGCCTTGGAGAAGCTGCGCAGCGAGCTGCGACCACTTTACGATGAACTGAAACCGTCATGAACACGAACACCGATGCCTTTGAAAACGATCTGCGTGCCTTGCAGCGGCGTGAACTGCCTGCGGACTGGCGGAACGAAATTCTGGGTGCTGCCAAAACGATCAAACGCGTTCCCCGCATACCGCGCTGGCTCGTCGCAGGCTGGAGCGTGGCTTGGGGAGCGATTTTGCTGATGTATTTCACCACACCGTCGGAACCGGACACGTCGCCTCATTCGGTCCAGGCCCTGCCCACGCTGCTGTGGCAGGAACGTGCCGCCATGATCGACGCGCTCCTCGCTTCCAACTGAACCTTCATTTTCAACCCTTCCATCCCATGCTCCGTCGCATCACTTCCAAACGTGCCACACGCATCCTGCTGTGGATTTTCATCACCCTCGTCACTCTGACCGTCCTCTCTTACGTCTGGACCAACTGGAGCGGCAAACGCCGCTGGGCCGCCACGCAGGAGATGATCGAACGCGAAGGCGAAACGCTCGATTTTCGCTCGCTGCTGCCTGCAACGCCGCCGGAGCCTGCGAATCTGCTCGCCATCGAGTCGCTGCGTGGAATTGCAGCGGTCATGGATGGAGACGAGAACCAAGGAGAACCGGGGACGAAGCGGAAGGCGCTGACAGCGATGAAATGGGATGCAAAAGGCAAGCCACCCGCCGCCAGTGGCGTCACCGTGGGTCAGGCGGACGACATGGCGAGCTGGGCGAAATTTCTGCGCGAAGCAAAGTTTCTTGATCTGCCTGCCAACTCCACCACTCCGGGTCGCGATGTTTTGAATGCGCTGGATGCGAAGTTTCCGCTGCTCAAACAGCTCACGAATGAGGTGCCGAAGCGTTCACAGGCGATGTTCACCCCCGGACTGCGGGAGAGGGAGATGCCGGAACTGTTGTTTAGCTTGCGAGTGCCTCATTATTCTCCGGCGCAAACATTGGCGCGTATGCTTGGCTTGCGGGCACGGGCGGCTTTGGAGGCCAAAGACAGCCAGGAGGCCACGCGGAGCATTCTCGCGGCACGAAGCTTGAGCGCAGCCTGTGAGTCCGAGCCGCTGCTGATCGGATTCCTCGTGGGCCTTGCGGCAGACGCCAGCGCCACCGAGGCGGTATGGCACGGCCTGCGTGAACGTGCGTTAGCTGCCGATGATTTGCGTCTGCTGCAAGATGCCTACGCAGCGCATGACATCGACAAAGCGTTGTTGCTGGCCATGCGCGGTGAGATGGCCGCAGGTTTGAGTTCACTGGCCTACGTCCAAGACGCTGCCGCCGGAAGAAAAAAAATCGGCGAGGACATGGCGGCCGCGCTTGCGGACGAAAGCTCCGGTTTGAAGTTGAACTCATTTCGCATGATGCCCGGCGGCTTGTTTGACCACTGGAAGAGTGTGGTCGCGGAAATGGAACTGCGGTATTTGATCCAACCGCTCAAGCAGGGGGGAATCGCGGCGGCAGTGCGTGCTGGAGATGCGCTGGACCGTGAAATCATGGAGAAACGGAATTTTTTGCTGCATGCGGATCACATCATGGCCCGGCTCATGGTCCCCGCGGTGAAACAGGTCAGCGCGCACGCCCTGCTGGCACAGGCGCGTGCACGTCAGGCCATGACGGCGGTCGCCTTGGAGCGATTTTATCTCAAGCATTCGAGGTATCCCGCGCAGCTTGATGAGCTTGTGCCGGAGTTTCTCCCCGCAGTGCCGCTGGATCCGTGTGATGGCAGGGCAGTGCGACATCGCGCGGTGAACGGTCGCTACTTGCTCTGGTGCGTGGGTTTCGATGGCAAGGATGACGCTGGCAAGGTGAACCCGACGGCAGATCCAAGTGCCATGAAAAAGGCGGGTTACCTCGGCGATTGGACCTGGCAGTATGAACCTGTGAAATGATCAGTACAAATCCAGCGCCAGATCGAGCGCACGGGCGGAATGCGTGAGTGCGCCGACGGAGATGGCATTTACGCCGGTGGCGGCCACGTCTTTGATGGTGTCAAGCGTGATGCCGCCGCTGGCTTCGAGCCAGAGTTTACCGTTCACGAGCTTCACGGCCTCACGCTGCTGATCGGTGGTCATGTTGTCGAGCAGGAGCATGTCCACGCCGTCGAGGGTGAGGAAATCGGCGACTTGTTTGAGTGTGGCGGCTTCGAGTTGGACACGCACACCGGGGCGTTCGGCACGCAGCTTGTGAATCGCGGTTTGGAGGGATTTTAAATCGCTGTTGGCGGCGAGGTGGTTGTCTTTGACCATGGCGTGGTCGTAGAGGCCCATGCGGTGATTGGTGCCACCGCCGTGTTTGACGGCGGCTTTTTCGAGCAGACGCCAGCCGGGGGTGGTTTTGCGGGTGTCCCAGACTTGGACGGGGTGCGGTTTGACGGCCTCAACGTAGCGTTTCGTCTGGGTGGCGACACCGCAGAGGCGCTGGAGGAAGTTCAGGGCGGTACGCTCGGCGGTAAGCAGGGAACGGGTGCTCCCGGCGGCCTTGAGCAGGATGTCACCCCGCGCAAAGGGACTACCGTCAGGAATGCAGACCTCGACTTCGAGCGCAGGGTCGATTTCATGGAAGACGGTGACGGCGATTTCGGCCCCGGAGACGATTCCTGGCTCACGGGCGACGATTTCGGCCCTGGAACGGGCATTTTCCGGGATGAAGTAGAGGGAAGTGACATCGCCAGTGCCGACATCCTCGGTGATGGCGGCGCGGATCAGGACGGAAATGGAGGGATGCATGGGGTGACGGACCATAGGGCGGCGGGACGCTGGTTTCCAGCACGGGGAAAAACAGGTTGCCAAATCAGGTGAACTGTCCATCTTCCCCGCCCCTCGCCCCCGGCCTGACTGATTCATGGCCTGCGATGCGTGGGCTTAGGAGCGTGTCATGAGCAAAATCATCGAAAAGATCAATCAAGAGCAATTGAAGAAGGAAGTCGCCGCTTTCACCGTGGGTGACAGTGTCAAAGTCCACACTCGCGTGGTGGAAGGCGACAAGGAACGTATCCAGATTTTCGCCGGCATCGTCATCGCCCGCAAAGGCTGCGGCATCAACGAAGCTTTCACCGTCCGAAAGATCTCCTATGGCGAAGGCGTGGAGCGTGTGTTCCCGCTGCACAGCCCGAAGGTGGCCAAGGTGGAAGTCACCAAGACAGGCCGCGTGCGTCGTGCCCGCCTGCATTACCTGCGCAAACGCCAGGGCAAGGAAGCGATGTCCGTGAAGGATCAGAGCCAGCAGCAGAACGCTGAGGCTTGATCCGTTGTTGGAGTGAGTATTTTAAAAGAAAAGGCAGCGCTGTAAGGCGCTGCCTTTTTTTGTGAATGCTTGAAGCTTGCGAGCGAGTGTGACTCTCCACAAGCCGGGCAGGCTTATTTCTTCTTCTTTCCACCGGACATGGCGGCGACGAGGACAATGACCAGCACGCCAACGCCGATGAGCAGCAGGGTGTTGGTGCTGATGCCGCCTTCTGCTTCCACAGGAGCAGCGGGGGAAGCCATCGGTGCCGCAGGGGGGGCGGGCTGTGCGTAACCCGGCTGTGGTTGGGCAGGATATCCCGCAGGAGGAGCGGCAACGCCTGGAGCAGGCATTCCTGGTGCTACACCGGGTTGTTGAGTGGGAATACCAACGGCAGGCGCAGTGCCTGGTGCTGGAACGGTTCCTGGCGCAGGTACCATTGCTGGTGCCGCAGTGCCAGGGGCAACCGCCGCTGGGGCTGGAGCAGTGGCGGGGGGGCCTCCTGCCGCAGCAGCGAGAGCGGCGGCCACTTTGTCATCCATTCCTGGCGTGGCCGAACCGGCAATGGCACTGGATCCACCTGCAGCCCCTGTTGCAGATTGCGTCTGACTTTGTGCCGTCGGCGTTGCGAGCTGCTGCTGAGCATAGGCATAGCGCTGGCGATAGGCTTGGAAGACGCTCTGATAAAACTGTTTACTGGCAGGGTCCGCGGTTGCAGCAGCGGTTTCTCCTTCAAGAATGGCTTCCCCCATCTTTTTCAATTCCTCGGCATCCTGGCCCGCTTTGAGATCTGCCCGCATGAGGCGTGCGATGGCCTCGTTGACCTTGGTGATGGTGGCGATGTCGATCTCCTTCAGGCGCGCTTTTTCTGTGACGATGTTCTTGGAGAGCGCTTTGAGGCTTGGCAGATCGTACTTGTAAGGGGTGAACCAAGCACTCGTCTTGCGTTCCGCTTCATAGGTGGTCTTCCAGGCTTCTTTTTCACGGCTGACGGCGTCCTTGAAACGTGAGACGTCCGGTTCAATAAGCTTCTTGATGCTCTCATCACGCTGCTTCTGCAAAGTCGGCTGATCTTTGATCATCTGCTCAATCTGTGCTTCGTATTTCGTCAAAATGGCGAGTATCTCTTCGACTGCCTTGGGAAAATAAACAGAGGCGATGAAGCCACTACGTGGGTCGCTGAGCTTTGCGAATTCCTTGAGCGCTCCGCTGAAGTCCTTTGCTTCCGCTTTTTCCATGATCGCAGCACGCAAGGCATAGGCCTTGATGTTGTAGCTCTCTGCCTTGGCTTCCTCAGGACTGAGCCAGCGTCCTTCAAGTTTGACGCCTCCAGCGACGACTTTCTCCTTCTCCTCCTGCACTTCGGCGACCAATTTCTCGACTTCCGCAGCCTCCTTGGTGCCGGGATAACGGTTCACGAAGGGACGCAGGCGGTCCTGGATGAGCTGCTCGTACTTCTCCGCAGTCATGAGATCTTGCGTGGGGAGCAGTTTTTTCAATTCGATGAGTTCCACTTCCTCCGGCTTCTGCTTGAGAATTTCCGTGATCTCCGTGCGCTGGATGTCCTTTTCGTCCCAGATCTTCGGCGTCAGCTTGTAACGCATGCGGATCGCCGTCGGGGTCTCGGAGAGGATGTTGCCCTCCAGCCTTTTGCCGTCCTTGAGGGTCACGATATCAGCGTGCAGAAACCCGGCGCTGCATACAAGGGCGAAGAAGGCAGGGCGTAAACGGCTCAATTTCATGGGGGATGCGGGGTTGGATGGGGGTGGGCGAAGATGGCGGTGCGCGTCAATTTGCGCGGGTTATGAGAAATAACTCAAAACCACGCCGCGAGTAAAGAACGAACCTGATTTTCCTCTTTTCCGGG
>CAMCWM010000068.1 GCA_945882215.1 Akkermansia muciniphila
GCGACCACCAGGCAGGGCAATGGCCGTTTTGAGTTCCTCACTCCCAGGCGGGCGGAAGACCAGATTGCCAGTGGTCACCGGCGGGAGCACGTCCTCCGGCGGGATCATGGGAGTCATAGGTTTGGAGTTCGCTCCTCCATCCCCTTGCGGCATCGATGCACGAGCCTGGCCTGGTTCAGAGGATCGGAAAAGGCTCAAGACCAGGAGCGTGATCACGATCATCACCACCACGCTCGCGCCCAACATTAACCTCCGTCGAAACTGGTGAATCTCAGGATCCATGCGCATTCGCTCAAAGGCGTCACCAGGAAGCGGCTGCGGCTCCTGGGAAGGCTCCATCACCGGGCGCGGCAAAGTCGTCGTGGTCGGCGGCTCATTCTGCGACATCAACAGCGCGCGACGTTTCGTCTTGGTGGTCTTCTCCGCCATCTGCAACATCACCATCTGACCGCACTCCGGACATGGACGTGATCGGGTGACTGCCGAGGCCTGAATTTCGACAGTTTTTTCGCAATGGGGGCAGACGAGGGTGGTGGCCGGCATTCTTGGCAGGGCAATTGGGGGTGAGATATTCTGCCGCTGGGAACGATTCGCCGCAACCTGAGCTTGTTCAATTTGCCGACCACGCCACCGCCACGCCACCGCGTGATCGCAACCGTTGCAGGCCCCAGCTCATCATGATCCGGGCATCGTCCCAGATGTACTTCGTCTTGGTGCCGAGCTGCACCAAGATCACCTCACGGCTGCCGCTGGCCGCGCTTGAGATCAAACAGCGCCCGCTTGCCACCGTGTAGCCGGTTTTCATGCCATTGCACTCCGGCATCACGCCCAGCAGCTCATTGGTGCTCTCCAGCGTGACCGTGCGTCCGTCCGCCCGGTGGAAGGTGTAGTACTTCCGCCGCACCGCGTCGCGAATCACACCGTTGCGGTAGGCGGTCATCGCCACCCGGGCCATGTCACGCGCGGTGGAGTATTGTCCTGGGACCGTCAAGCCGTGCGGGTTTTTAAAATTCGAGTTCGTGCAGCCGAGCGAGCGCACTTTCGCGTTCATCTTCGCCGCAAAGGCGCTGATGCTGCCCGCATTGTCACGCGCCAGCACGTTGGCGACGTCATTGCAGCTCTTCACCAGGAAGGCATACAACAGAGTGCGCCGGGAATAGACTTCCCCCGGCTTCAATCCCAGACGCGTCGGCTCCACCGCGACATCCGAGGCCTGCACGCGCACCATTTTGTCGAGATTGCCCGCGTCCAGCACAACCAGCGCCGTCACCAGCTTCTGGGTGCTTGCCACCGCCCGCGCGGTTTCAAAACTGCGCCCCGCCAGATGCTGTCCGCTGCGTGCGTCCAGCAGCAGATACGATGCGGCGCGGATCGAAGGACCGGATGTCACCGCCAGCATCGGCTGCTCCTGCAGCATCACCGGCATCGCAGCAGGATTGCCATCCCCTTGGTACAGGTAGCTGGTACCCGGTTCCACGGGAATCGCCCGCACCACTTCCTGGTTCGCACAACTCACCAGCGACCACATGGTCGCTCCTGTCATCAAAAGCTGGATCAATCTCATCATCGTAAGGCAACGCAGCTCCGGTTCGCAGTTTTCATGCCGATCAAGCGGCCGGGGCTGCGCGCATCTAGGCCACCACGCTCTTGTTGTCAAACCTTGCGCCCCTCGCTCTGCGCTCCATGATCGTCACCATGGCTCTCATCATCAACGGCGAACACATCGACGACGAAATCATCGAGGCGGAATTCCGCCAGATCAAAGGACACTACGAACGCACCCTCCAGATCGCCTGCTGTGAGCGTGACCCCGAATTTCGCGGCATGGCCAAGGACAATCTCGTCTCCCGGGCCATCCTCGGCCAGGAAAGCCGCCGCCGTTTCCCTGAAGTCGCCGAAGCCGATGTCACTGCCCGTTTGACCAAGCTCATCGACGACGCCGGTGGCGAAACACAGTTCTACATGAATCTCGGCATGGCCGTCAAGGACGAGGCCATCATCCGCGACAACGTCGCTGGCGGCGTTCGCCTCGACAAAACGCTCCAGGAAATCTACGCCCCCGAACCCGTGCCCACCGAGGCCGAACTGCGCGCCTGTTACGAGGCCAATCTCAAGTACTACATGACCGAGGAGGAAATCAAAGCCTCGCACATCACCAAAAGCCTCCAGGGAGCCAAAAGCCGTCAGGAAGTCTATCAGGCCATGCGCGATGTCCGCGCCCAGCTCCTCGCCGGGGCCGATTTCGCCAAAATCGCCGAGGAACACCGCGCCGACGAGCAGCAGCAGATCGACCTTGGCTGGTTCAAGCGCGGCGAGTTCATGGAGGAGTTTGAAACCATCGCCTTCTCCATGGGCGAGAGCGAGATCAGCCCCGTCTTCAACACCCAGCTCGGCTTCCACGTCTGCACCGTCACTGGTCGCAAACCTTCGGTCGCTCGTCCTTTCGACGAGGTGAAGGAAGATGTGAAAATTCGCTTCCTCGAAGAGCACCGCGACAAAAAGTTCAACGCCTTCCTCGAAGAGCTCAAAGCCACCGCCAAGATCGAGGACACCGATCCTGAAGAAGGCGCCAACTGCGGCCATTAACCTGTTCCGTAGTCCCGGCTTCAGCCGGTCTTCAACAACCAAGAACGAAGAACAACAAACCAAGAACGGCTCCGTTCACATCTTCGACATCACCGGCACGGGCGTGCGAAACTCATGCACCGGCTCCGGCAGCGAATCCATCGGTGGTGGGCCGGGGAAATTGTCATCCACAAAGCGCCGCCACGTGTCCCGTGTCTTTTGCGAGATCATCCCCTGCACCGTGTCGCCGCACTTGCCGCAGATCATGACGCTGTGCAGAAGCGAGACCCCCTCGCACACGCCCGTGATCACAAAATCATCCATCCCCGGCGCGTTTCGCGGCGCATGGCACACCGCGCACGAGTCCAGGCCGCGGTCCAGCGTCACCTCCTCGTCCTGAAACTGCGCCAGCCGCTTCTTCGATTCCAAGGAGAACTCCTCCATCATCATCGAGCGGCAGTGGTCGCACAGCGCATACTCCATCACGCACTCGCCGCGCTTGTAAGCCTTTGAGATTTGGAACCCGCCAGGAAAATCCGGCAGCGACTCGCCGCAACGTGTGCAGTGCTGAAACGGCCGCTCTTCATACTCGCACCGCAGGTCAGGCGGAATCGGCGGCGGTTGCTGGAGATCGTGATCAGGCATCGGCTTGTTTGCAACAAAGCGTATCCCAGGCCAGTTTCACAGTCCAAACTCATGCGCTCCATCTTTTTCCTGTGCCTCCTCCTGTCTTCCGTCCTGCACGCGCAAAACGCCGACTGGCCCGACTCCCGTGGCAACGCAGCCATGACCGGCACCTCGCCTGTCGAGCTCAAATTCCCCCTCGATCTCGCCTGGCAGTTCAAGCTCATGGACAAACCCAAGGGCCAGGCCGAAATGCTCGTTTCCAGCGCCATCGTGCGTGCCGGCAAAGTCTATGCCGGTTGCAAGGACGGTAAATTTTTCTGCCTCGACCTCGCCACTGGCAAAGAACTCTGGAAAGCCGAGGCCAAGGGCGCGTTCGACGGTGCCGCCGCCTTCGCGGGCGATCTCGTCGTCGCCGGCTGCCAGGACGGCTTCGTCTATGCCTGGAACGCTGACACCGGCAAAGAAACGTGGAAGTTTGAGACCCAGGCCGAAATCCACGCCGCCGCCAATGTCTGGACCGATCCCGAAACCAAGGCGCAGAAAATCATCATCGGTTCCTACGACTACAACGTGTACTCCCTCGACGCTAAAACCGGCAAAAAAGACTGGTCCGCCGAAACCGGCTACTACATCAACGGCGGTGCCGCCGTCGGCGACGGCAAAGTCGTCTTCGGCGGCTGCGACAGCGTCCTGCACGTCCACGACGTGAAGACCGGCAAAGAAGAAAAGCAGATCGAAGTCGGCGCCTACATCGGCAACAACGTCGCCATCGCCGACGGCGTCATCTACGTCAGCCACTACGGCAACCGCGTCGGCGCTTACAGCATCAGCGACGGCATGCAGGTCTGGGAATACGGCGAGCGCGAGTTCGAATACTACGCCGCCCCCGCCATCTGGGAAAAAGCCGTCTATGTCGGCGGCAGAGATAAGCGCTTCCACGCCATCGACCGCGTCACCGGCAAACAACTCTGGGAATTCCGCGCCCGTGACCGCATCGACAGCAGCGCCGTCATCTGTGCCGGAAAAACTGCGATCTTCGGCAGCGACGACGGCTACGTGTACGCCCTCGACCTCGCCACCGGCAAAGAAGTCTGGCACAACGAACTCGGTGCCCCCGTCAAAACCTCGCCCGCCATCGCGGGTGACTACATCATCGTCGGAGCGGATGATGGCGTGCTGTATGTGTTTAAGAACGGAAAGTAAGCTATGAGACTTCGCTCTCTGCTTTGCCCATCAAAGATGGGAACAATTTCTTGCTGCCCGTATTTCAGTAGCTAGTTGATACAGCGATGAAAACAAAACATCGCCATTGGACACCTGAGCAGCACAGGCGCTACATGGAAACGCTGGGACCACACCTGCCGGCGATTCTCAAGTCTCTCGGCTTTCTTGTACTGGCGACGGGCGCCGCCATCGGCCTTGTTTCCAACAACGCTGAAGCCACGTCATGGGCCACCAAACTCCTGACATGGCCGCGCTAGCTTCACACCTTGCATCCCCACCTCCCACCGCTAAAGGAAACGGGTGCGCATCATCTCCGGCACCGCAGGCGGGCTTGCCCTTGAAGTCCCGAAAACCGTCACACGACCCACGCAGGATCGTGTGCGGCAGGCTGTGTTCTCGATGCTCGGGGAACTCGTTCCTGGGGCGCATGTGCTTGATTTGTTTGCCGGCACGGGGGCCATCGCCCTTGAATGTCTGAGCCGTGGAGCCGCGTCTGCCATGATGGTGGATGAAAACAAAGGCGCGTGCGACGTGATCCGCCGCAACATCGCCAAAACCAAGCTCACCGGTGCCACCGTGCGTCAAAGCGATGTTTTCCGCCTGCTGCCGCTGCTGCAACGCGATGGCAAGCAGTTCGACCTCATCTTCGCCGATCCGCCCTACACGCATTGCGATGCGGACACGGATTTCGTCGCGAAACTGCTCGCCGATGAGGCCCTGCCCGCGCTGCTGCATGCGGAGAGCCACCTCATTCTCGAAAGTCACCACTTCAACCGCGAAACTAAAAGCTGGCCCGGCTGGGAGGTGCTGACCGACCGCAATTACGGCTCCACCCGCATCGTCTGGCTGCGCAAACTCCCGCATGGCATCGAAAGCCCTTAGCCTCACTCTCTACAATCTGGCGCTGCCTCTGGGCCTCGTCTGCATGCTGCCCGGTGCCATCGTGAAAATGCGCCGTCGCAATGGGCGCTGGCGTGATCTCGCGCAACGCGTGGGTTGTTTCGATGAGGACACGAAAAACGCCATCGCCGCCCTTCCCCAACGCGAACGCTTCTGGGTACATGCCGTCAGCGTCGGAGAGGTCGGTGTCGCCAAAAAGCTCATCACACGGCTGCTCAAAACCCACGCCGATCTCGGCATCGTGCTCAGCACCACCACGCCCACCGGTCACGCGCTCGCCGCCGAGCTTGCCACGCAGCATGTCGGTCGAGTCGTCGCCATTTTCAGCCCCGTCGATCTTCCTGGCGTCGGGCGTCTCATGCTGGAGCGCATCCAGCCCACACAACTCGTGCTCGTGGAGGCCGAAGTGTGGCCCAATCTGACTTCCGCCGCCGAACGCCTCGGCATTCCCGTCTCCCTCGTCAACGCACGACTCTCCCCGCGTTCTGAACGCCGTTACCGCAAGTTCCGCCGTCTCGTTGGCCCTGTTTTCGGCATGCTGAAACAGATTCTTGTGCAGGAAGAGGACGACATCGCCCGCTGGGAAAGCTTTGGCGTCGAACGCGACCGCATCCACCTCACCGGCAGCATCAAATACGATCCCGAAGGTGCCAGCGTTCCTGCCGCGAAGATCGACGAATTGCGCAACGTGCTCACGCAAACCGGCATCGCGCCGACACAGCCCATCCTCCTAGCCGCCAGCACGCACGCAGGCGAGGAAATCGAGTTTGCTCGCGTCTTCCAGCGCCTGCGTGAGAAAATCCGCGATCTCGCGCTGCTCATCGTGCCACGTCATGTCGAGCGCCGCGCTGAGATCACCGCCGCACTTAAAACCATCGGCCTCTCCCCTGCCCTGCGAAGCGTTTCCGGCTCACGCGTCGATTCAAGCGCGCCCGTCTTCGTCATCGACACCACGGGCGAACTCGCCGCGTGGCAGCACCTCGCCACGCTCGTCGTCGTCGGCAAAAGCTTCCTCGCTGAAGGCGGCCAAAACCCCGCCGAAGCCGCGCTGGCCCAAAGGCCCGTTCTCTTCGGCCCGCACATGGAAAACTTCACGCCACTGGTCGATCTCCTGCTCAAGAAGAAAGGCGCGCAGCAGGTGGCCGACTTCAACGAACTCGAATCCGCCTGCCTCACACTGCTGCGAGACCCAGCGAAAGCCGCCCAGATGGGCCAGGCAGGCAAGAAAGCTCTGCAAACTCACGAAGGCGCGACACAACGCAGCGTAGAACGTTTGCTTTAGCCCCACAGCGACTGCGGATACTCACCCGCGTCGATCAGCGCACGAATGCTGGCTACGACCTCGGCTTTGTCTTCGGGATAGGTGACCCCAAACCACTTGCCCGTGGTTTCCAGCACGCGCACCTCGGCTTTGCCCACATTGATGAGTGCATCAACTTCTGCGGGCACGTAGCACTCGGATTTGAGTTCGTTGCCGCGTTTGGCGAGGAACTCGGCAAAGGCTTGGCGCAGTTGCGGGAAGATGTCCGGCGTGAAGCCGAAGAAGTTCATCGACACGACTTCATCGCCGGTAAGCGGCACGTAAGCGCCCTCGACCTCACGGTTTTCCGCGCCTGAACCGTGTTTGAAAATCTTGGTCATCTCCGTGACCGTCGCCAGCATGCCGTTCGCATCGCGTTTGCAGACGCCACGTGAGACGCTGCCGTGTTCCGAGAGCGTGTTCTTCAAGTAGAAGCCCACCATCGACCAGTGACTCTTCCCGTCGTTCGGACGCGGCTGAGTGAGATCAGCGGCGATCTTTTTGAAGGCATCCTGGCCGTAGAAGTCGTCGGCGTTGATCATGAGGAAGGGCTCGTTCACCACGTTCGCGGCGGCGAGCAGCGCATGCGCCGTGCCCCAGGGCTTCGTGCGGCCTTCCGGCACCGAGAAACCCGCAGGTAGATCGTTCAAATCCTGAAACGCGTAATCCACCGCGATGCGGCCCTCAAATTTGGAGCCGATCTGCGTGCGAAACAGCTCCTCGAAGTCGCGGCGGATGACAAAGACGACCTTGCCGAAACCAGCGCGGATCGCGTCGAACACCGAGTAATCCAGCACCACCTCGCCTGAAGGCCCCATCGCGTCGAGTTGTTTGAGACCGCCATAACGGCTGCCCATGCCGGCAGCGAGGATGAGAAGAGTGGGTTTCATGGGTAAAATCGGGCTGCATCCATGGGAGCGGTCCGCCGATGCGTCAAGAGACAGCGAACACAGACTTGTGCTCTGCCACCGCCTCGGCTTACATCGTACCACATGCTTCAAGACATCACGAAACTCATCCAGCTTCAGGAACGCGACCAACGCATCCGTGCGCTGCAGAAAGACCTCAAGGACATCCCCAACCTGCAAGCCAGGGCAAAAACGCAGCTCGCTGGCGATCAAGCCGCTGTCGAGGCCGCGAATCTGGCGATGAAGGAAGTCGAGGTAAAGATCAAGAGCATCCAGCTCGACGTGCAAACGCGCCAGCTCTCGATCAAACGTTTGCAGGACCAGCAGTTTGAAACGCGCAAGAATGACGAGTTCGCCGCCCTCGGCCATGAGATCAAACGCTACCAGGCCGATGTCACCAAGCTCGAAGATGGTGAACTGGAGCAGATGGAGGCGCTCGAAGCCGCCAAGGCCAGGCTCAAGGAAGCCCAGGCCAAACTGGCCGAGACACAGAAGCGTGTGACCGAGGAAATCAAAAACCTCGACGAACGTGCCGTTGGCGTGAAAAAGCGCCTCGAAGACCTCAATGCCGAGCGCGCCACCCTCGCCGCGCCCATCGATCCGGACGCTCTCGACCTCTACACACGCATCTTCAACAAGAAGGGCGATGCCGCCATCGTGCCGATGGAGAACGCCCAGTGCGGCGGTTGCCACATGAAGGTGGTCGTCGGTGTCATCCAGTCACTGAAGCAGTCCGAATCGCTCACGCAGTGCGAAGCCTGCGGCCGCATTCTTTACTTGGTGGAGTAGCCTGAGTTCAAGTCACCCAGCGCCGTTCTGTAGTACCGGCTTTAGCCGGAATCTGGAAGCTTCCAGACCGCCTAAAGGGGGACTACAAGACAAATATTTAATCACGCCAGCAGCTTGTGCAGCACCTTGCCGTGAACGTCCGTGAGACGGAAATCACGGCCTTGGAACTTGAAGGTGAGTTTTTCATGCTCCAGACCGAGCAGATGCAGGATCGTGGCATGCAGATCATGCACATGCGCTGGATCTTCAGCCACGCCGAAGCCCAGTTCGTCCGTCTTGCCGAGCGTCTGCCCCGCTTTCACACCACCACCGGCAAACCACATCGTGAACGCGTCGATATGATGATTGCGTCCGGTCTTGTCGCGGTTCTCACCCATCGGTGTGCGGCCAAATTCGCCGCCCCAGATCACCAGCGTCTCCTCCAGCAGGCCGCGTGACTTCAAATCGCGGATCAAGGCCGCGCAGGCCTGATCGACATCTTTGACGACCTTTGGGAAATCATCCTCCAGCGTCTCGCCCTTGCCTCCGTGGTTGTCCCAGCTCGTGTGATAGAGCTGCACGAAACGTGTGCCGCGTTCGACGAGACGCCGTGCGAGAAGGCAGTTGCGCGCAAACGACGGTTGCGAAGGATCAATGCCGTAAAGGTCGAGCGTGGCCTTCGATTCACCACGCAGGTCAATCAGCTCCGGCGCGCTGCTCTGCATGCGCCAGGCCATTTCATAGGCGTTGATGCGCGTTTGAATCTCCTCGTCACCCGTTTCGACCAGTCGCGCGAGATTCAGCTCGCGTGCCGTGTCGATCACCCGCCGCTGACTTGCCGCGCTGTAGCTTGCGGGCGTGGAGAGATTCAGAATCGGCTCACCAGTGCCACGCAATGGCACGCCTTGATACGTTGTGGGCAAAAAGCCGCTGCCCCACAGCACCGCGCCACCACGAGGACCACGTGGACCGCTTTGCAGCACGACGAAGCCGGGCAGATCACTCGATTCACTGCCGATGCCATACGTGGCCCACGCGCCCATCGACGGCCGCCCGAACTGGCCGCTGCCCGTGTTCATGAACAGCTTCGCCGGAGCATGATTGAAGAGCTCCGTTTTGCAGGTGGTGACGATGCTGAGGTCGTCCACAACGCCGGAGGTGAAGGGCAGCATGTCGCTCACCCAGGCACCGCTCTGGCCATGCTTTTTGAAGCTGCGCCGCGTGCCGAGCAGGTTGAAGCCGTTGCTGCTGCCCATGAAGGCAAAACGCTTACCCTCAATGTAGCTCTGCGGGATCGGCTGGGCGTTCAATTCGATGAGCTTCGGCTTGTAATCGAACAGTTCGAGCTGCGAAGGCCCGCCCGCCATGAACAGATAGATCACATTCTTCGCTCGTGGCGTGACATGCGTCTTCTTCATCACTCCCGGCCCCGCAGAGGCCGCCGCGCTGGCCGCGCTCAAACCCCTCTCAGCCATCATCGAGGCCAGCGCCACCGAGCCGATCCCCATGCCGCATTGGCTGAAGAAATGGCGTCGCGTGAGGTCGCGCAGGTGGCTGTCGTTCTGAGGAATCATCACACGGGCTTACGAAGCCGCTGACGGTCATGTTTCAAACGATCAAACCGTCACCCCAAGCGCTGCCAGCGTCTTGAGCACGACCGGGTCTCCGGGCTTCAGTTTTTCGCGCTCCGCAAACAGCACGCGCGTGACTTTTTCGTAGCCGGGCAGCTTGCCCGTGCGGCGCTGGGCCAGCAGACGCACGTAACGAACGGAACGGTCGATGAGCTTGTTGTTGCTGGGCTTCACATAGGTCATGAGATTGTCCAGGTAGCGGCCCAGCCGGCCCATGACGAGTGTTGAATGGATGTTGATGAGCATCTTGAGCAGCAGATGAGCATGGAACTCATGCACGCCCGCGAGATCGATCCGCTCACACAAACCATCGAACTCCCAGACCATCTCCCCTGCCCCGCCACCGATGCGGAAAGGCAGATGTTCCGCGCTCTGCGTGCGGATTTGGCGGCGGGCGCTCAGTTGCGCGGAGAAATCGTAGCAGGCCAGCACCTCCGCCCCCGCGACGTGCCGCACGTCCGGCCATTCCAGCGTGCGTGGATCGCGATGCAGCAGCGCCTTCCATGCCGCATGCGCCCCCGGTTGCTCCGGCATGATGAAATGGCACCACGAGGCGGGCGCGGCAGGATCATCCTGCTTTTCAAACGCAGCCAGACTGAAGGTCGGCGCTCGCTCCGTGGTGTCCGTGACGACGGTGATGCCAAAACGCGCGCTTTCATACAACACGAACGCACCGCGCTCATACACCGCCGCCTCATGCTCGATGAACGGCACAAGAAACTGCCCGTCGCAGTGCGCCACATGCCGCAGGAGCTGCAGCACCTCCGCTGGCGCTTGTTCTGGATCACGCTGGTGCAGGAAGGCAAAGCCGATCGCCGCCATGAGCACTGTGCTGGCCTGCATGCGCGTGCTGCCCGCCACCGCCATCGCGCCGACGGCGAGATTCAGTTTGCGAATCTTCCGGCTTTGAATCACGCGTTTGGACCGTTCGGCGACTTTGATGAGCTGCTCGTCAGGATTGCAATACAGGAACCACGGGTGGTTGGCGGACAGTTCGGCAGCACGTTCCGTGGCCCCGATGACAAAGGGTGTTTCACCACCTTCGGTCGATGAGATCAGCAAGTCACCCTCGACAAATCCCAGTTCTTCAAGCTGTCGCGCACCGTATTCAGGATGATCCTCGAAAGTTTCGATGGCCTTGATCAAGGCGAGATCGCCTCCGGCCATGAAAGCCACGACGCGCTCCGGGTCCGGCGCGGGCAGCACCCCCATGCGGCAAAAAATCTCAATGCTCAGCGAGAGACGGCCCGTGGCGCCGCAGCCGCAAAGAAACACCTTCTTTCCCGCATCAAACGTAGCAGCCACGGCGCGGGCGAGATCCGCCAGCGGCGCGGCCTTGGCCTGCATCTGCCGCAGCGCATGCACATCGACCTGATGCATCAGCTTGACCGCCTCACCCACATCCTCCCGGGCCATCTGGGACAGCGAGGTGGTGAACGGATGCTGCGACTCCGTGTCGAGCGCGCCGAGCTGATAGTCGGAGGCGACACGGAGGAATTCGTCAGCAGCGTTCATGCATGGGATTCGACTGGCGCTGCTAGAAGGATGTTCAGTTGTGACACTTTCCCATCTTGCACGCTGCGCGGTACGTTTCACTATGCATGCAAACTCGCATGATGGAATTCGCATTGTTCAGGCTGCCCGACGGACGGGCGTGGCTGGGAGAAGGCCCCTTCACCGCGCTGGCCGCCGCGCCGGCCGCGGGAGGTGCCTTCTACATCAATGACTTCGATCTGAGCGATCCCAAGCCCTGGAAAGTGCCTGCCAAACTGCACGCCATCACGGCGGAAAGCCTGGCGAAAACGATTCACCTCAACGGAACAGCCGCGCCGCAGATTCACTGGGCCAAACCGGCCACCGAATGGTTCAAAATGGCCTTCCGGCGCATCCGCCGCGAGGTGCTGGCCAAACGCATCGAAAAAATGGTGCCTGTGCTCACCGAATCCGGCACTTTGACCTCCGGCGACCCCAAACGTCTGCTGGAAGCCATCATGAAGGCCCCTGAAAACATGTGGGGCTACGCCCATGTGAAGGACTCCGTCGGATTCCTCGGCGCGACGCCGGAACTGCTGTTCACCGCGAAAAGACACGATCTTGAAACGATGGCTTTGGCCGGTACCGCGAAGCCCGGCAATCAAGATGCCTTCCTCACGGATGTGAAAGAGATCGAGGAGCATGAAATCGTCGTGCGCTATCTCGCCGACCGGCTGCAAACGCTCGGCAAAGTGACCCGCCAGCCGCGTTCGCTGTGCCAGACCTCCGGTCTCGTGCATTTCCAGTCAAAGCTCAGCGTGAAAATGCGCGAGGTTGCCGAGCCCGCGCAACTGGTGCCGCTGCTGCACCCCACACCCGCCGTCGGCTGCCTGCCACGTGATGACGCGTCACTCGCGAAACTGCGCGAGTATCGCCAGCAGTTAAAGGTGCCTGGATTTTTCGGCGCTCCCTTCGGTTTCAACGAAAGTGACGGCACCACCCACATCATCGTCGCGATTCGCGGCATCTGCTGGGAGGGGGACAAGATCAGCCTCCCCTCTGGCTGCGGCATCGTGGGCGGCAGCGCGTTTGATCACGAATGGCGTGAATTGCGGTTGAAACGCGAGGCCGTCCTGCGTCTGCTGGCACTGCATTCATGACCCAGGCCCAGCTCATCCAACAAACTCTGAGCACACTTGTCCACTTCGGTGTGCGCGAGGTCTGCGTCGCCGCTGGCGCGCGCAATGCGCCGTTGGTCGCCTCTTTGCTGGCAAGCCAGGGGTTGAAGGTGTGGAATTTCTTCGAGGAACGCAGTGCAGCGTTCTTCGCCCTCGGTCGCATCATGGCGGATCGCCAACCCGTCGCGGTCGTGACCACCAGCGGCACCGCTGCCGCTGAACTGCTGCCAGCAGTGATCGAGGCGCACTACCAGGCTCTGCCACTGTTCCTGCTGACCGCAGACCGCCCGAAGAGCTACCGTGGCAGCGGCGCTCCGCAAGCCATTGAGCAGCATGGTTTGTTTGGCGTGTATGCACAAACTCTCGGCGACTGGGACGCCACGGATGATCCGCTGGCGATGTATGAGACGCGGAATGATCGTCCTCGGCATCTGAACGTGTGCCTGGATGAGCCACTGGACACCAATGTTCCGGGCGTTGATTTCTCCGGTGCTCGTGTGCCGCAGACTGCGGTGACTGGAAGCCCCTGCTCCTTGCAGTGTGATCTGGTGCTCGCCTCGGGCATGCATCCTGTAGATGCGGCGGAAGCAGCGCCATTGCTTGCCAAACTCGGCATCCCAATCATCGCGGAGGCCACCTCAAATCTGCATGGCTTCCGCGATTTGCTGCCGCTGTTGATTCCAGGCGGCGAACGAGCGCTGCAATCCGCCCGCCCCGCGCATGTGCTGCGTCTCGGCGCGGTGCCATCGTGGCGCTGGTGGCGGGATTTGGAGCCGCAACCTAAAATTCACGTCACCAGCATCACGCGGACTGGCTTCAGCGGTCTGGCGCGGACGGAGAATGTGACAACACTGCCTTGGGAGTCACTGCATGGCGCCCAAGGCTCAAAACGCGGCGATTCGTGCGGCATCCTGAAATTTGAGCCCGATCTGGAGAAGTTTGCCGATTCAGAACCGGGATGGGTGAGAAAGATCGCGGATGTCATTCCCGCAGGCTCACGGGTGTTTCTCGGCAACAGCCTGCCAATTCGTGAATTCAATCTGGCGCTGCAAACTTCGAAGCCTGGCGTGAAGTTCTTCGCCAATCGCGGCGCCAATGGCATCGACGGCCTGGTTTCGACCTTTCTTGGCACCAGCGCGGTTCACCAAGGTGAATGCTGGCTGATTCTCGGCGATTTGAGCGCGCTGTATGACCTCGCAGCTCCGTGGATCATCGCGCAGATGGATCATCCAAAGCTGCGCATCGTGGTGATCAACAATGGAGGCGGTAAAATCTTCTCCCGCGTGGCCAGCATGCGCGCGCTGCCGGATGCAGCCCGCAGCGTGATCGAAAACCGCCACTCGATGGGCTTTGAGCCGTGGGCACAGCTCTGGGGCATGGAATACCTGCAAACCGATGATGCCCTCGATTTGGAAGACCTGCTGCCGATGCCGATTATCATCGAAATCCGGCCCGATCCGCTGCAAACGGAGGCGTTTTGGAAGGACTGGCAGCGTCCCGTGATCAGGCCACGATAAAGTCGCGGAACGCGTCGATGATCACGACGACGGAGCAGGCTCCGGCGTCTGGGAAACCGATGCAGGCTTCACCCAGCGTCTTCGCACGGCCAAATTTCGCCACCATGGCCTTGCTGGCATCCTTGCCGGCTTCCGTGGCGGCAGCGACAGCTTTGATCGCTTCTGGCAGTGATTCACCCGCGACTTCGGCGGCTTTGTTCGCGGCAGGCTCCATGGCATCGACACAGGTCTTGTCGCCGATGGCGGCACCACCGCGCTGCTTCACGCCATCCACGCCCGCTTTGAGGAATGCGGCGAGTCCGGCGGCATCGAAGGCCTCTTTGCCATTCAGCGCTTTGCCGCCGTTGCGGAAGAAGGTGCCGAAGATCGCGCCGCTCGCGCCACCCATGCTGCTCATCATCGCCATGCCGACGGTGGAAAAAGCTTTCTCTATGCTTTCGACTTCGGCGGCGTTGAGTTTTTCAATCGCGGCTCTCATGCCACGCTCCATGCCCATGCCGTGGTCGCCATCACCGAGATCTCGATCTGCTTGGGACAGCATCGGCTCCGCCGCGATGATGCGCTCGCAGGCAAGAATGAGCATGGCTTTGACTTCGTCTTTGGAGAGGGTGGCTTTAGGCATGGGGCAGCGATTGTTGGCGCATTGGCCGCGAAGTCAAATGCGAAGCCCAAAGGACCGGCCTCACACTTCCGCACGCTTGTCCGCGTTGCGCAGCCGGTCCGCCATGCCTTTCATGACGTGAAGCGCAAACTGTGGCATCTCATCGACCATGAAGAGGAAATGGTGACGGTTCACGGGCACCAGCTTGCAGTCGGATTTGGCGATGGCATCAGCGGCGCGAGCAGAGTCTTCAATGAGCGAGATTTCACCAAAGAAACCCTCGGGACCGACGGTCTCGACGACATTCCCATGGATGATGATGTCAACCTCGCCGCTTTGTACGACGAACATCTCCCCTGATTCGTCGCCGGCGTTAAAGATCGCTGCTCCTTGGACAAAGGAGCGGATGTTGACGGGGTTGGCGAAGATTTCGGGGAGTTTCATGGCCTTGAGGGTTTAGAGCTTGGTATAGCCCACGCTCTCGCAGGGCATATCCCAGAGTTTTTTCAGCTCGGCGTCGAGCTTGATGATGCTGAAGCTCACGCCGGCCATTTCCTGGCAGGTGACGATGTTATCAACGATGGTCTGGTGGATTTTAATGCCGCGCTTTTCGAGAATCGGCTTCGCGCCGCGCAGCAGGATGAGCAGTTCCATCATGTGCGTGGAGCCGAGACTGTTGACGAAAAAGACGATCTCATCACCGGAGTTGAGCGCCAGATCGTCGGCGAACAGCAGGTCGAGGATCTTGGCTGCGAGTTCATCAGCGGTGCACATTGGGATCAAGCCCACGCCCTTTTCGCCGTGAATGCCCATGCCCAGGCCGATCACATCGTCAGCGAGTTCAAAAGTCGGTTTGCCAGTGGCGGGAATGCTGCCAGGCTTGGTGGAGACGCCAACGGTACGCGTGTTGTCGCAGGCTTTTTGAGCAATGCGGGCGAGTTCATCGAGTGAATCGACGGTCTGGGCGGCGGCACCGGCGATCTTGGTGATCGGCACGAGGCCTGCCACGCCGCGACGCTTGTGCTTCTCCGCTGGCGGAGCGGAGCAGACGTCGTCGGCGATGATGACGGTTTTCACGGTGATGCCTTCGTCAGCAGCGAGTTCCGCGCCAATGTCGAAGTTCATCACATCGCCGGCGTAATTGCCGTAGAGAAACAGCACGCCTTTGCCACGGTTCACAGCCTGAGCGGCCTCAAGGACGATGTCCGGCGGCGGGGCGGCAAAGATTTCGCCCACGGCGGCACCATCGGCCATGCCTTTGCCAACGAGCCCATGATAAATCGGCTCATGACCGGCACCACCGCCGACGAGCAGCGCCGGAGCATCCGGACGCAAACCATTCATCACGATGGAACGCGTGCCGACACGGCGTGCCTTGCCATCATAGGCCAGCACGAGGCCTTCAAAGAGCTCGTCGGCGCATTTGAGCGGGTTGTTGATGATCTTTTTGGCAGGGTTGGCTTGGCTCATGGTCGGGGCGTGTGGGTTGGAAAAGGAGCGCCAGATTTACGGCGTGAGCCGGAGCTGTCAAAGCACGTTTCACCGCCCGGCCAGCGAGCTGTCCGGCATCTGAAAGGCATTTTCGATGATATTAACGCGAGGCAGTTCGCCCTCAATGAGAACGACCTCGGCGATGTCGAAGCGGAGCTTGATGCGCGGATTGCCGAGCAGACGCATCCAGTCCATGGCCCCGCGTTGAATGAGTCGCTGCTTGTCAGGGCCGACGGCATCGGCGGGACGGCCGAAGGCGGTGCTGGTGCGGGTTTTGACCTCAACAAACGTCAGCACATCGCGATGGCGGGCGACGATGTCCACCTCACCACGATTGACGCCACGGTAGTTGCGATGAAGGACGCGGCGGCCATGGGACTCCAGCCAGCGGGCAGCGATCCATTCGCCCATGCGGCCGATTTCAGGGCGATCCATCTTTCGACCGGCAAGACGGCGATGAAACAATGACAGGGGCTGGGCATTCATCCAAATCGCCGCCTCTCGCACGCGAGCATCACCCGTCACCCGCCGCCGCAGCCAGCGCCACAGACTTTCGGGACGGAAGGTGCGGTGCCTCATGTCAGGTCGAGTTCGAGCTGTGCCACCGGACTGAAGCTGCGACGGTGGTGCGGACAGGGGCCATGCCGCTTCAATGCCGCGAGATGCGCGGGCGTGGGGTCGCCTTTGTGAATCTCAAAGCCATACTCAGGATGTTGCCGCGCCATCGCGACCATGATGCGGTCCCGCGTGACCTTCGCGATGATGCTGGCGGCGGCGATGGAGTAGCTGAGACTGTCGCCTTTGACCAGGGCGATCTGATGCAGAGGGAAGCGTTTTACCGGTTTGCCATCAATGAGCGCGGCATCAGGCGTTGGATTCAAACCGAGCGCGGCACGGCGCATGCCTTCCCAGGTGGCCTGGAGGATGTTGATGCGGTCGATTTCATCGGGTTCGATGCTCACGCATTGCCACTGGATGCGTGCATCACCGGTAATCTCATCATAAAGCCGCTCACGCTTCGATTCGCTGAGCTGCTTCGAGTCGTTAATCAGGGCATGAGTGAAATCATCCGGCAAGACGACCGCGGCAACACAGACCGGCCCGGCCAGCGGTCCGCGTCCGGCTTCATCAATGCCCGCTACGATGCGGAAACCCGAGGAGCGCAGCGTGTTCTCATGGTCGAGCGTGGGCATGGGAAGAGGCGGAATGAACTGCCAACGGTCTCACGG
Organism: Akkermansia muciniphila; assembly: GCA_945882215.1. Taxonomy (GTDB): domain Bacteria; phylum Verrucomicrobiota; class Verrucomicrobiia; order Verrucomicrobiales; family Verrucomicrobiaceae; genus Prosthecobacter. Next base: position 17,413 of record CAMCWM010000068.1, read on the forward strand.
CTTCACCTCGATGGGCAGCGTGATTTGGGCGGGAACATCGGTTTCGGGTGCCTGCCAGCGCAGGACTTCGGTCCCGGGCTTGTCGGGATCGTTGCCGAGGATGTAAACGCGGAATTGCAGCGAGGGTTTGCCCCCTTCAGGCACGGGCACAGGTTTGATCTTCAAAGTGATTTCGTTGTGTCCGTTGACGAGGCCGCCGATGAGAACTTGCTGGTCCAAAGCATCCTCCACAGGCTCGTAGTCGATGCCATTCATGCTGATGATCGTTTCGTAACCCAGAGTCTGCAGCTTGTAGCCAGCCCTGTGGTCTGGCACACGGCACAGCGGCGGCGTTGGCGGCATGCTGCCGGGCGGCGTGTATTCAGGAGAATCGAGAAAGTCAGGACGTTTGCCCTCACGCAGCTCCTTGAGCACCTCGGGAACGTTTTCCAGACGTATGATGCGATTGCTATCGTACTTCCACCCGTTGTCCTCACGGTAGAATTTCAGCTTCAGGAGGTTGTCGCGAACCAGTTCCCGATCCTGGCCCATGTCGATCTTGCCGAAATAGACGAGATGCGCCGTCGGTCCCACCGCCTGCACTTCCAGCAACCGCAGCCCCACCAGCGCCGGTGGCTGCACCTCGGAGGCAAACACGGCGTCTGGAAACTTCCGACGCTCGCTCACCACCAGATTGCGGATCACTGTCTGGCGATAGCGCGTGATGCTCGCCGCCCATGCCTGCGCGTCCTTCCGCATCATGGCCTCACGCCACCTCAAATAGACCTTTTCCAAAGTGGCATGCAGCTCGGCATCACTGGTCTGGCCAGATAATGGAGAAGGGTGATGAAACAGGCTGAAACCAAGGAGCAGCAGGAAGATCTGGCGCATGACGTGAATGATGAAGATGCCAAACAAGTCCACGTTTCAGGCGAAAACAACCGTTGATCACCATTTTAAGACTCGCATCGGGGGAAATCGCCTTGATAGTTTTGATCCTGACAGAAAACCATTTGCCCGTTTTGGCGATTCTGGTAAACGTCAACTTTCCTTACCCCCGAAACATGGAGTCACTCAGCGAAGGCCAGCCCCGCACACCCCCGATCGACCGAAATCGGGAGCTGCTGAAGACCGCCCGTGAAGAAATCTACAAGAGCGTCGGCGGCGTGAATCTGTCTGCCTATATTTGGGAACCCGAGATGGACAAGGCTCCTTCGTATCCCAAGTCAGTGGCCGCCTTCTTCTTCAGCAGTGGTTGGGACAACGGACAGGTGGCGCAGTTCGCCCCACATTGCGTCTATTTTGCCTCCCGCGGCATGACAACGATCTGTTTCGACTACCGCGTTGCCACCCGCCATGGCACCGGCCCGGTCCAAGCCATGGCTGACGCACGCTCCGCCATCCGTTGGATTCGCATGAACGCCGTCGAGCTTGGCATCAATCCTGGCAAGATCGTCGGCGTCGGTGGTTCCGGCGGTGGCCATGCCATTGCCTCCGCAGCCATCCTTGATGGATTCGACGATCCTTCCGACGCACTGGACTGCAGCCCGGCACCGAACGCCATTGTGCTCTTCAATCCGGTGATGGACACGTACTCGAAGCATGCCTTCGGACGTGACCGCTGGCCGGACCAGGCCACCAGCAAGGCCGCCGATCTCATCCGTGGCATCAAGCCCGGACTGCCACCGATGCTTCTCATGCACGGCACCGCCGACCGCGTGGTGCCCTTCGGCGGCTCCTATGAGTTCGCCCGCAAATCGAGCAAGAAGAAGAATCTCTGCCGTTTGATCGAGTTTGAGGGTCAGGGCCACGGCTTCTTCAACTTCAATCTCTCCTTCGAGATGTACGAGGCCACCCTCATGGCGATGGACGAACTGTTCGTCGAACTCGGCTTCCTCGAACCCGACCCCAATGCCGGGCTGGGCAAAGTGGAATAGCAGCCCTCTTGCGGAGGGAATGACTAGCCGAGCGAAGCGAGACAGACGAACAAAGTGAGCCCGAAGGGGTGAGTGAAACGAATCAATTCCTACATTCGAATGACGAATTTCCGCCCTCATGCCGTTTCGTCATTCGTTACTTCTGGGATTCATTCGTCATTCTGATTTCGTCTTTTGTCATTTTCCCCAAACACCGCCGCACCACCATGCTCCGCGCCCTCCTCTCACTCCTTCTTGTCTCCTCCCTTTCCGCCGCCACCTGGCCTCAGGACGCCAGTGATCTAAAAGCCGACCCGAAGGCCCAGTTCGGCACGCTCGAAAACGGCCTGCGCTATGTGATCCTTCCGCATGACGAACCGCCCGGCCGCGCCAGCATCCGCCTCTATATGGATGTCGGTTCCCTGATGGAGCAGGACGACCAGCAGGGCATGGCCCACTACCTCGAGCACATGGCCTTCAATGGCTCCCGCCATTTCAAAGGCGGCGAGATGGTCGAGTACTTCCAGCGTCTCGGCATGGGCTTCGGCGCGGACACCAACGCGCACACCTCCTTCAAAGAAACCGTGTACATGCTCGAACTGCCCAAGGTGGAGCCCAAGCTCATCACCGAAGGTGTGCAGCTTTTCCGTGATTATCTTGATGGCATGCTGCTCGGTGAAGCCGAGATCGACAAAGAGCGCGGCATCATCCTCAGCGAGAAACTCAGCCGCGACTCCATCGAGTACCGCACGATGATCGAAGGCTACAAGTTCGCCCTGCCGGAGTCCATCCTGCCGCGCCGCATGCCCATCGGCACCGAGGAGACGATCAAGACGATGAAGCGCCCGCGCTTCGTCGATTTCTACGAGACGTATTACACACCAAAGCGCGCTACCATCGTCGCTGTGGGTGATTTCAAAGACACCGCCGCCGTCAAAGCAGAGATCGAAAAGCAGTTCGCCGATGCCAAACCACGCCGGGACGACTCCAAGGATCCGAATCTGGGCAAAATCACCTCCGGCCGCGGCATCGTGGCCAAACTGCACACTGAAATGCAGGCCGAGGCGCTCACACTCTCCATCGAAATCCCCCGCCCTGCCGAAAACAAGCCCGACAGCGCCGCCACACGCCGCGAGAAGACGATTCGTGACCTCGCCGACATGATGATCAACCAGCGCCTCTCCAAGCTCGCCAAGGCAGAAGGCGCACCCTTCATCGGCGCGGAAAGTTACAGTTACGAATACCTCGAATTCGTCAGCATCAACGGCATCCAGGCCCAGTGTGACCCGAAAAACTGGCAGGCCACACTCACGCTGCTCGAAACCGAGCTCCGCCGCTCCATCGAGCACGGCTTCACCGACGCAGAATTTGAGGAAGCCAAGGCCACCCTGTTGAAGAGCGCTAAACTGCGCGCCGATCAGGCCGACAGTCGCAAATCGCGTGACCTCGCCAGCGGCATCGTCAGCGTCCTGGCCTCGAAGAAAGTCTTCACCCACCCTGCGGACGATCTCGCCCGCGTTTCCACCGTTCTCGCCGGCTTGAAGAAGGAAGACAGTCACGCAGCGCTCGTCAAAGACTGGAAGGGTGATGACATCCAGCTCTTCCTCGGTGGCAATTTGAAGCTCGAAGGCGACGCCGGGAAGCAGATCATCACCACGTTCAAGGACAGCCGCGCCAAGCCCGTGGCACCGCCTGCCAAGGAGGAAACCGCCGCCTTCGCTTACACCGACTTCGGCCCTGCTGGCAAAGTCGCGAATCGCACCGAGGCCAAGGATCTCGAAATCACCCAGGCTGTGTTTGAAAACAATGTGCGCTTCAACCACAAGCGCACCGAGTTCGAAAAAGGCACCATACGCGTGCTCATCAACTTCGGTGGCGGCAAACTGTCAGCTCCTGTGGACAAGCCCGGCATCATTCCCTTCGCGCAAAGCACCTTCCAGCTTGGCGGTCTCGAAAAGCACGGTGTCGATGACATCCGCCGCATCTTCGCCAGCCGCACAGTTGGCAGTGATTTCACTGTCGGCGACGAAGCCTTCCTGCTCAGTGGCCGCACCACGCCTGCTGACCTTGAGGCGCAGCTTCAACTGCTCACCGCCTATCTCACCGCCCCCGGTTATCGCGACGAGGCGGCACGCCAGTTCGAGAAGAACATTGATCCGATGTACACACAGCTTCAGCACACTGCCGAGGGCGTCATGAACAACGAGGTCGTCGCCTTCATGCACTCCGGCGACGCGCGCTGGGGTTTCCCGAAGATGGAGGAACTCAGGAAGCGCAATCTTGCAGAGCTCAAGGAATGGCTCACATCGGCCCTGAAAGAGGATTACCTGGAAATCAGCGTGCTCGGTGATGTCGATGCCGACGCCGCGCTCAACGCCGTGGCCAAAACACTCGGTGCCCTGCCCAAACGCGCGGCGAAGAAGCCCGCGTATGAAAAAGAACGCGCCGTCGCCTTCCCCAAACCGGAAGCGAGCAAGCAGTTCCCCTTTGAAACCGAGATTCCCAAGGCCATCGCCACCATTTACTGGCCCACCACGGACATGAGCAACATCCAGCGCAGCCGCCGCCTCACCTTGCTCGGTGCCATCCTCGATGACCGCCTGCGTATCAAGGTGCGCGAAGAACTGGGCGACACCTACAGCCCCGCTTGTTACCACGTCGGCAGCGACACCTTCACCGGCTACGGTTACATGACCACCATGATCGAGTGCAAGCCCGAGCTGGCCGGTTCGTTGACCAAACTCGTCATCGAAATCGGCGACAAACTCGCTGCCGGTCCCATCACCGACGATGAATTCGACCGCGCCATCAAACCCATGCTCGCCCAGCTTGAGCAGATGCGCCGCGACAACCGCTACTGGTCCATGAACGTACTGCGCTGCTCCCAGGAACACCCTGAACGCCTCGACTGGGCACGCACCTTCGTCAGTGACTTCTCCGGCATCAAAAAGGAAGAGATCGAGGCGCTCGCGAAGGAATACCTCGGTGCCAAACGCGCCGTGACCGCCGACATCATGCCGCTGGAGAAGAAGTAGCCGTCAATCGCTGCTTCAGCGCCCGCACCTCGCCGCTCACATCGGCGGCGAGGAGAAACGCGGAGACCACCACGACGCGCTTCGCTCCAGCGGTGACGACTTCATCCAATCGCGTCGCATTCACGCCACCGATGCAGAAAATCGGCAGCCAGACGCGGCGATGCGCCTCCGCGATGTCCTGCAAACCAATCGGCACATAGTCCGGCTTTGTTCCTGTGGCATACAGCGGCCCGAAGCCAATGTAATCCGCCCCTTCCGCCTGCGCGTTCTCGGCTTGAGCCAGGCTGTGCGTGGATTTGCCGACAAAACACGCTGAACCGACCACCGCGCGCGCTTTGGCAACCGCATCATCGTCCTGACCGACGTGAACGCCCTCGCTGCCGACATTCGCAGCGACATCGAGGTGATCGTTGATCACCAGCGGCACGCCATGCTCGCGTGTGATCGGCAGCATGAGCCGTGCAAGCCGCTCCACCTCGCTCTTCACGATTTTTTTGGCCCGTAGCTGCAAAACATCCACCCCGCCCTCGCAAAGCGCCTGCGTCATGCGCCAGACGTTCTCCGGCGTCACATAACCGAGATCAACGATGCCGTAGAGCCGTGCGTCTTGAATGTGTTTCATGCCGCATTGCATTCGCTTTGGCGGCCCAAGGTGCAAGCGTAGTTTCCATTTGCCTGCCATGGCCATGCGGTTATGAGCAGTCATGGCGGCAGGTATCCTTGTGATGCCTGCCGTTTTCTTTCCGTTCGCAGATGCAGGGAAGGCCGTGAGAACCGGCCACAGTGGCGCTGCGGTATCGGGTTACAGACCTCCATTCATGCCCTCGGGCATGGAACACAGCCAATCGGGAGCAATCCTTGGTGAAGGCGGAGGCGAGGAGCGGCGCTCACACGCTGCATAAACCCGGAGTCCGAACATCTCGCTGCGAACATGTCATCCGACCCGCCAAGTGGCGGTGCGCGGATGATTTCATCGAACCAATGAAAACCCAATCCCCATGTTCATTCACATCCCTCGTGGCCGCAGTCTCACGCTCACGGCCCTCTTGTTCGGCTTCATCTTCAAACTGAGCGCCGAAACGCCCAAAAAATCCGGCGTCATGCCGGAACGCGTCATCACGGCGACGAAAACCGAAACCGAATCCTGGCGCACCGCCAGCAGCGTCACGGTCATCGGCCGAAAAAAAATCGACGAGCAGCAGCTCAAAATGCTGCCTGATGCGCTGAGGCAGGTTCCAGGCCTGGTCATCGCCGACCGTGGCACTCCCGGTTCCACCAACGGCATCTTCCTGCGCGGAGCCAACAGTGACCAGACGCTCGTCGTCATCGACGGGCGCCCCGTGCCAGCCAACCTCGCCGGCCTCTACAACATCGAAACGATGGCGCTCGACAATGTCGAACGCATCGAAGTGCTGCGCGGCCCTGCCGCCAGCCTTTATGGCGGCAAAACGCTCGGTGGTGTGATCAACATCATCACCCGCAGTGGTCGCGGCCTGAAGAAACCTGAAACAACGCTCTCATGGGAGGGCGGCAGCTACGGATTCTCACGCGAAGGCTTCGGCACACGCGGTTCCGCAGGCATTTATGACTGGAGCCTGGAGCTCAGCCGCACGGACACGCAGGGCTACCGCGTGAACAGCCAGATGCAGTTGAACAACAGCGCCGCCAAGTTCGGTGCCCAGCTCGCTGACACGCTGCGCTTCGACCTCGACCTGCGTTACTACAATGCTGATGTCGGTGATCCGAATAATAATAATGATCCAGACAACCATGTGCTCACCGAATTCTGGAGCCTCTCTCCGCGTTTGGTCTGGGAAACCACCGACCGCTGGATGCAGTCGTTGACCTATCAATTCGGCAATTTCCGGCAGGCGGCCACGGGCTATAACTTCGGTGGCGGCAACAACCGCATCACCTCACGCAGCCACTTCTGGGAATACCAGAGCGTGTTCAAAGCCACCGACTGGTGGACGATCACCGCCGGCTCATGGCTTCAGGATCTTGGCTACTCGCGCTACAACAATGATGCTCCCGGCATCTTCAATCCCGGCGGCAATTCCTATGACGTGGATCAGGCGGAGACCAACTGGGCCGTCTTCCTGCAATCGCAGGCGGAGATCCTGCCCGGCTGGAACGTGCTCGGTGGCATCCGCCACGACAGCTACTCCGACTTCGGCAAGGCCACCACCTGGCGCGCCGGCACGAGCTGGCGCATGCCGTGGACGCAAACCGTTCTGCATGCCAATTACGGCACCGCCTTTGCCCCTGCGAGTCCGCAGAACCGTGAAGCCGCGCTATTTGGCGATCCCACCTTCAACACACCCGAGCGGAGCACGGGATTTGAATTTGGCATCGAGCAGCCGTTTGCGGACAACAAGGCCACCGTTAGCCTCACCTACTTTCGCAATGACATCCGCAATCTCATCGTGTTCGACCCTGCGTTGTTCCTGCTTCAGCAGATCAATCAGGCGCGCACGCGGGGCCTGGAGGCCGCGTTCAACTGGCAGCCCTGCGACAGCTTCGGTTTCAACGCGCAATACACTTACCTCGACGCCGACGACATCACCGCCGGAACACGTCTCGTGCGCAGGCCGCGCCACACGCTTTCCGGCGAGGTGTGGGTCAAACCAGTGCCCAAGTTCCGCCTCGGCCTCGGCGCACTCTACATTATCGACCGCGAAGACGGCTTCGGTCCCGCCCAGGCCGATGCCGAGGACTACCTGCGCCTGCGTTTGACCGCCAGCTACGAAGTCTGCAAGAACCTCGAAATCTTCGGCCGCGTGGAGAACCTTCTCGGGGAGCGCTACTCCGAGGTGCTGGGCTTCCCCTCCATGCGCACCGGCGCTTACGCGGGATTCCGGCTGCGTTTTTGACGGCGCATGCTAAATCAAGCGCGTGAGCAGCCGTTCATCACGCCTTGAGTCCCCATCCGCACTGCGCGAGCGTTTCATCCGCCGTGTCAGTGCGGACACTCCATTCTACCGGTTGTTCGATCATCTGCCCGACCTCGCCTTCTTCGCGAAAGACAGCGAGTTCCGTTTCATGTGCGCCAGTCACCGTTTCATGGACCGCTTCGGCATCGCTCAGGAGTCCGGCATCGTCGGCAAAAACGACTTCGACCTTTTTCCCGCACGCCTCGCGGAGAATTTCCGCCGCGATGACGAGGAGGTGCTGACCACTGGCAAACCCAAGCTCAACATCGTCGAGTTGTTCTTCACCGACCAAGGCATCCCGGACTGGTTTGTGACGAACAAGCTGCCTCTCATGGATGAAAAAGGCCGCGTCATCGGCATCATGGGCACCGTGCAGAGCTTTGAGGGCAAGAAGCAGGTGCTGCAGCCTTATTTGCAAATCGATCGCGCTCTCGCCTACATCCGCGAGCATTTCCGCACCGGCGTTTCCATCACTGAACTCGCGCAGATCGTGCATCTCTCGCCACGCCAGTTGCACCGCAAGTTCGTCGAGACCTTC
>CAMCWM010000069.1 GCA_945882215.1 Akkermansia muciniphila
CGGGCTATGATTGCTTTTGTTTGACCAGCGTTTCCAAGCGCACCAGAGAGGATTTGCCCGTTGTCATGTGATGACGCGCCTCATTCAAAAACCCCCTACATCATGCAATCTGCCCCCATCATCGCCTCCGTCGGCTCAACCGTGCCCGACTTTGAAATGGAAACCTATGAACCCGCTCTCGGCGATTTCGGCAAAGTGTCGCTCGCCGACATCAAAAGCGCCGGCCAGTGGACCATTCTCATGTTTTACCCGGCGGACTTCACGTTCGTCTGCCCCACCGAACTGGCCGATCTCGCCGAAGAGCATGCCCAACTGGAAAAACTCGGCGCCCGGGTGATCGCGGTGTCCACCGACACCAAGTTTGCCCACATGATGTGGCGCAACACCGAGGGTCTGCTCAAAAACGTGCGCTACACCCTCGGCGCTGACCCCACCGGCGCCGTGAGCCGTCTGTTCGGCGTGTATGATGCTGCCACCGGTCTCGCTCTGCGCGGCACCTTCATCATCAACCCCGAGGGCAAGCTCGTCTCCTCCGAGGTGAACTTTTACAACGTGGGCCGCAACGCCGCGGAACTCACGCGCAAGATGGAGGCAAACATCCACCTCATCTCGAATCCCGCCGAGGCCTGTCCGGCCAAGTGGACTCCTGGTGCGAAGACGCTCAAGCCTGGCAAGGATCTCGTCGGCAACGTGGCCGCCGCCATGGCCGCCTAATCCAGCCTCGGGTTCTGTTTCAACAGCCATGCAGACCTGTTCTGCATGGCTGTTTTCTATTCTGGCAGAAGGACACGTCATGGATCGTTCATAACTCATGAAGCTTCCCGCCTTCTTCCTCGCCCTCCTGGCCTTCTCGGTACGTGCAGACATCACCATCGGCACCTTCGACCTGGCATCGATCCGTGACACCTCGACGCTGGAGACTAAAGTGATCGAGGACTGGCATCCGAACCCCAAAGACGTGGCGATCCGTCAAAAACTCGTCGAGATCACCGTCTGCGAGTGGTGGCCGGGCCAGAAGGTGCGCATGCCGGTGACGATGCTCGCGCCTGCGAAGGGTGTATGCAGCAACGTGCTCATTGAGAACACCAGCGCACAGTTGAAGGTGGCTGCTGCCTCCGGCGCGAAGCTGCGTCTGCTCAAGGAGCATGGCGTGGGCCTCGTCTTCATCGGCTGTGTGCCGATCGACACGATGGAACCAGTCGGAAAGCTCCACACGATGATGGAGGAGCGTTTCATCCAGACCAAGGACACACGCTACACACCCGCGTGGATCTGGGGCATCAGCGACATGCGGGCTCTCACGACAGCGATGGCGGAAAAGGACGTGTTTCAGCCGAAGAAGGTGCTCGCCACCGGCGGATCGAAGCGCGGCGTCGCCACTGCGGCCGCAGGCATCGCGGATGATCGTTTCACCGCCATCATGCCAGTCGTCGCGCCGGTGATCGAAAGTCCCGGCGGGCCGTATGTCGAAGGCATGATGTCGCCGGAGATCACGCAGATGAACGACGCATTCATCGCCGCGATGAACGATCCGATTGGCAAAGAGAAGCTGCTCATTCGTCAGAAAGCCCGTTCCGACGAGCGCATCACCGTGAAGATGGCTAAAGATGCTGGCTGGAGCGAGGCGGAGATGAAAACCGCCTGCAACGCCGCCTGGGAAGTTTGTCGCACCACGAACTACCTCGACGTGTTGAAGAAGCGCGGCATGGAGATCTTCTACAACCAGGGCTCCAACGACAACGTGAGCCCAGGACTCGTCGAACTCGGCCGCCGCTTTCCTGAACTGCCTGTTTTCATCGTCCCCGGTGGTCAGCACGGCGGCGCAAAGGAAGCGGGCTTCGTCAAATCCGTCGGCGGCTTGCCCGAGGTCGATGAAAACCTTTATGCCTTCGCCACACATCACTTCTTCGGCGCACGCCGCATGGTCGGTCCGCCGAAAGTCACCACGCAGTGGGACAAGGCCAAAAAGCACCTCGCGGTGAAGGTCGTCTTCCCCGATGGCAGCGAACCGCAGGACAACCAGCTCTGGTGGTCGGTGAATCGCCACCCTGACTACTCCATCGCCATGGAATTCGATCCGTGGACTTCAGCTCCGCTCAAGAAGACCGGCACCGCCACCTACAGCGGCGAAACGACGGTCGAAGGCGATGTGAAGGCACTCAACGTTATCACCGTGCATGCGCATCAGGAGAACGGCAGCACCTTGACCGTGTCGAGTCCAGAAATCCGCCTCGAATAGAAGCTGTCATCTGCTACGGGCGTGTGTTTGAGGACACGAGAGACTTTCGCAAAGGAGTGCGATTTGCGTTTCTCAGCGCGTTTGGTGTCACACGCCATGACACACGCATCCACCCTTCATCGCCGCCAGTTTCTCGGAACCACCGCAGCCGCCGTTGGCGGGCTTTTCCTGCCAGACAGCTCGAAACTGAACGCCGCCCTGTCCGACGCGGCCGAGACAGAGCACTTCTGGTATCGCCTCGCACCCGAGGGGCCGTACATCGACTCGCAGCGTGACAACAAAGCCTTCGGCTTCGGTGGCGGGAAGATTTACCTGTCGGAGGACAATGGCAAAACCTGGCCTCACAGCGCGGCGTTTGCCGAGGCGGACAACATCACGCTCAGCATCATCCTGAAGAATGGGAACATCCTCTTCGCCACACGGGCGCAGCTTTTCCTGAGCACTGACAATCTCAAGACTCATAGCGAGATCATCGTGAAGAAGCCCGATGGTAGCGACTACCGGCCGCACACGCCGGTGAAGGCCGACCAGCCGGGCTGGTATTTCCACTCGCTCGATGGCGAGCACTGCTTCGAGGTGGATGGCAAGGAAATGCTCGTGTGGGGGAACTACTGCAACGTCCTCGGCGGCCCCGTGCCGGTGAACATCTACTATTCCACTGACAACGGCCAGACCGTGAAGCTCGCCTACGCTTTCGGGCAGAATCCCAAGTTCCAGCAGAAGGACGCGCCACCCGACGCGCCGTTGCTCGGCGATCCGAACAACAAGCTGATCGCCCGTCACGTTCACAACGTGACCTACAACCCCGGCGAGAACGCCTTCTACGCCTGCACCGGCGACATCGACCGCACGCATGGCAAGGAGGTCCACTGGCTGCGCGGCACCTACGATGCCAAGGTCGACGCGTGGGACTGGAAGCTCCTCATCTCGGTGGACTCAAACTCGCGCTTCAAGTGCGGCGGCATCAACTTCATCGACGGAAAAATGTACTGGATCGCCGACGCGAACGGACCTGCCATCGCCAATCGCCACGACCGCGGCATCTTCATGTGCGATCCGAAGGACATCACCGACACCTCGAAGCACACGCTGCTCTTCAATCCGATGTTTGAATCCGCCAACATGCTCGTGCAAGACGGCGCCATGCTCGCCACGCACTGCGCCCCGGCCTCGACCTATGCCTGCGGCATCATCTACTCGCCCGACATGGGCAAGACTTGGGCGCAATACGACCTCAAGGAGTTCGGCCCGCGCTCCGGCTGCCGCATTCACAAGAAGAACACCGACGGCTGGTTCCGCATGGACCTGCGCAAAGGCTGGATCGAACGCGCTGAGGTGATCTTCATCAAGCCGAAGGCGTGATCGCTGGAAAAGCGTGAGTTGTCGGATCATGCCGCAGACTTGTCCTGTCTTGTCATTGGCTGAACTTGACGTGAAAAGCCTGAGATTACGCCGTTAGTGAAGGTGATGAAGCCTTCCTTCGCCCTTTTCCTGCTGCTCGTTGCCTCCGCCCATGCCGTTGATTTCAATCGCGACGTGCGCCCGGTGCTTGCGCAGCAGTGCTTCACCTGCCACGGCATGGACGACCACGCACGCAAAGGCAAGCTGCGGCTCGATTTGAGCGAATCCGCTCACGGCAAAGGCAAGTCCGGCGAGATCGCCATCGTGCCCGGCAAACCGGACGCCAGTGAGGTCATCAAGCGCATCTTCAGTGGAGATGAAGACGAGGTCATGCCCCCGCCGCATACCAAGAAGGTCATGTCCGACAAAGACAAGGCGACGCTGAAGGCTTGGATCGCCGAAGGAGCCAAATACGAGGCGCATTGGGCCTACACTCCGCCGCAACCCTCGAAGAACCCGAAAGCCAGCATCGACCACTTCATTCGTGAGCGTCTTGAAAAAGAAGGTCTGAAGCCTTCGCCAGAAGCGGATGCCTACACGCTCGTGCGCCGCGTCTATCTCGATCTCATCGGCCTGCCACCCACGCCCGCCGAGGCAGATGCCTTTGTGAATGACAAATCACCCGATGCTTACGACAAGCTTGTGGACACCCTCCTTGCCTCCAAGCACTACGGCGAACGCTGGGCGCGTCGCTGGCTCGATCTCGCGCGTTACGCCGACACGAACGGCTTCGAGAAAGACCGCCCACGCCAGATCTGGCCGTATCGCGACTGGGTGGTGAGAGCGCTGAATGACGACATGCCCTTCGATCAGTTCAGCATCAAACAAATCGCCGGAGACATGCTGCCCAATGCCAGCGCCGAAGACCTGATCGCCACCGGCTTTCATCGCAATACGATGCTCAACGAGGAAGGTGGCATCGACCCGAACGAATACCGCTTTTACGCCATGGTGGACCGCGTGGGCGTCACCGGCACGGCATGGATGGGCCTCACGCTGAACTGCTGCCAGTGCCACACGCACAAATACGATCCCATTCTGCACACCGACTACTACAGCGTCATGGCGCTGCTGAACAACGCCGACGAGCCGCTCTACCACATCCCCACACCGGACATCAAGGCGCAGCAGAAAGCTCACGCCGCGAAGATCGCCCAATTGGAGGCCGATTTGCCGAAGAAGTTCCCCGGTGGTGAAGCGGCGATGCAAAGCCGCCTCGCTGGCTGGATCGAGGGCGAATCGAAACGCGCCTCGAAATGGCAAATCGTGCGCCCCACGGCCATGAAGACCACCATGCCGCATCTGGAGCAGCAGGTGGATGGCTTCATCCTCGGCAGCGGCGACATCTCGAAGAGCGATGTCTATGATTTAAGCCTCAGAGCGCCGATCAAAGGTGTGACGGCGCTGCGCATCGAGGTCGCCAGCCATCCCAGCCTGCCGAACGACGGCCCCGGCCTCACGAATTACGAAGGCCCACTCGGTGGTTTCTTCCTCAGCGAGCTGCAAGCCACTCAAAAAGGCCAGCCGGTAAAAATCGCCCGCGCTGAAGCCACCAACGACGAGGAAGAAGACCGCATCAACGACCAGGCCGCCGCCAAACCGAAAGCAAAGGCCAAAGCCGCCGCGAAGCCACGCAAAACGAACAATGCCAGCGCCACGCTCGATGCCGAGATGTCCAGTGGCTGGCAGGTGCTCGGCGGCCTCGGCGTGCAGCACGCCGCCGTGTTTCATTTCGAGCAGCCCGTCGATCTCACCAGCGGCTTCGATTTGAAAATGCTCTTTGAAAAACATTTCGCCTGCCCGCTCGGCCACTTCCGCCTCTCCGTGACCACCAGCGATCACGCCACCGCTTCCGGCCATCCGTTTGAAGTTGAGGAAGCTCTCGCCGCGAATGATTCATCGAAGCGCGAGGTGCTGCTACGCCGCTTCCTCGAAACCGCGCCCGAGATGAAGCAAGCCGCCGCGCCCTTGCTCGCCGCGCGAAAGAACCCTCCACGCGGCCAGCCAACGCTCGTCATGAGTGAGCGCCCGGCCACAAATCCACGCGCCACGCATCGTTACCATCGCGGCGAATACCTCTCGCCCAAAGAAACCGTGCCGCCCGCCGTGCCGGCCTTCCTGCCTTCCTTGCCCAAGGATGCGCCTGCAAACCGCCTCACTTTCGCCAAATGGCTCTTTGCGCCCGAAAACCCGCTCACTGCACGCGTCACGGTGAATCGCCAGTGGCAGGCATTCTTTGGCCGCGGCCTCGTGAAGTCGCTGGAGGACTTCGGTTATCAAAGCGAGCCGCCATCTCATCCCGAGCTGCTCGACTGGCTGGCAGTCGAGTTCGTGAAGCAGGGCTGGAGCATGAAGAAGCTGCACCGCCTCATCGTCACCAGCGCCACCTACAAGCAAAGCAGCCGCATCACGCCCGAACTCGCGCAACGCGACCCCGAAAACATCCTGCTCGCTCGCGGCGCTCGTTTCCGTCTCGACGCTGAAATCATCCGCGACTCCGCTTTGAAGGCCGCAGGTGTTTTGTCGCCGAAAATGGGCGGCCCCGGCGTCTATCCGCCGCAGCCCGCCAGCATCACCTCCGAGGGCACCTACGGCAAATTTGAGTGGAAGACCAGCGAGGGCGAGGACCGCTACCGCCGCAGCCTCTACACCTTCATCAAGCGCACCGCGCCGTTTGCCATGTCCACCACCTTCGACGCCCCCACCGGCGAGGCATGTCTCGCCAAACGCGACGTCTCCAACAGTCCCTTGCAAGCCCTCACCCTCCTCAACGACCAGATGTTCATGGAAGCCGCGCAGGCCATGGCCAAGCAAGTCATCGCCGAATCCCAAGACGACGACTCCCGCCTCCAAAACATCTTCCGTCGCTGCACCACCCGCCCCGCCGCCGCTGATGAACTCGCCATGCTCAAAACCTTCCTCCAAAAGCAACGCGACCAAAAACTCGAAGGCGAGGCGCTTTGGACCGCCGTCTCACGCGCTACGCTCAACCTCGACGAAAGCATCACGCATCCATGAACACCTCCAACATCACCCGCCGTCACTTCTTTGAAGACTGTGCCATTGGCACGGGGAAGATCGCTTTGGCATCGCTGCTGGCTGAATCAGCTTACGGAGCGGCGAAGAGTCCGAATGTGGCTGCGGCTGCGCATCATGCGCCGAAGGCGAAAGCGGTCATTCACATGTTCATGGCGGGAGCGCCGTCGCAGCTCGAGCTGTTCGATCACAAGCCGATGCTGACGAAGTATGAAGGCAAGCCGCTGCCGCCCTCGGTGATCGGCGGGCAGCGTTATGCCTTTATCCGGCCGGACGCGGCGGTTTTGGGGCCGCGCTTCAAGTTTGCGAAGCATGGGCAGTGCGGCGCGGAGCTCTCGGAGGTGCTGCCGCACCTCGCGACGGTGGTGGACGACATCGCCATCGTGAAATCTTGCCGCACGACGCAGTTCAATCACGCTCCGGCGCAGATTTTCATGAACACGGGCTTTTCGCAGCCAGGCCGTCCCAGCATGGGCTCATGGGTGACGTATGGACTCGGCGCGGAGTCGCGGGATTTGCCGAGTTTCGTCGTGATGAGCACCGGCAGCGGCATCAGCGGCGGCGCGGCGTGCTGGAGCAGTGGTTTCCTGCCAAGCGTGTATTCCGGCACACGCTTCCGCAACACGGGCGATCCCATCTTGAATGTGAGCACGCCGGAAGGCATCAAGGCTGGCACGCAAAAGGACACGATTGATCTCATCAACTCGCTCAACCATCGCCGCCTGAAGCTGGATGGCGATGGCGAGACGGCCACGCGAATCGCGAACTATGAGATGGCCTATCGCCTGCAAACCTCCGCGCCGGAGCTGATAGACCTCACGAAGGAAGACAAAGCCACCCTCGAACTCTACGGCTGCGATCCGAAGGTGCCGTCCTTTGCCCGCGCCTGCCTGCTGGCACGGCGCATGGTCGAGCGCGGCGTGCGCTTCATCAACATCTACAACGAAGGCTGGGACGCGCACAGCAACGTCGAGGGCAACGTCCGTAACAACTGCAAGAACACCGACCAGGCCAGCGCCGCGCTGATCAAGGATCTCAAACAACGCGGCCTGCTCGACAGCACGCTCGTGGTCTGGGGCGGCGAATTTGGCCGTACGCCGATGGTCGAGGCCAGCGTGTCACTCGGTCGCAGCATGGGTCGCGATCATCATCCACAGGCCTTCACCATGTGGATGGCCGGCGGTGGCATCAAAGGCGGCGTCACCCTCGGCGCGACGGACGAGATGGGCTTCAACATCATCGAAGACGAAGTCCACGTCGCCGATCTGCACGCCACCATTCTTCATCAGCTCGGCATTGATCACGAAAGGCTGTCATTCCGCGCCGCTGGCCTCGACTTTAAACTCACCGGCGTGGAGCCTTGTAAGGTGATCAAGCAGATCCTTGCATGACTCCCGCCACCATCATCCAAGGCCACCGCGTCGCGTCTGGCCTGAATGGCAATCCGCGTTTTCCAGGCGGCACGCTGCGGATGCAGTTGCCTTTCTTCTGCGAACTCGGCCTCGATTTGAGTGGCTACCATCTTGGGACGCTGAATGTCAGTATCGCACCGCTGAGCTATCGCGTCGTGAAGCCGAAATGGACTTTCCAAAACGTGAAATGGCATCCCACGGAGCCTGCGGAGGATTTCTCGTTCTTTGATGTCTTGGTGCATCGTGATGATGCGACACCCGTGAACGGCCTGATCTACTTTCCGCATCCCGACACGAAGCCGACGCATTTTCAGAGGCCCGAGGTGCTGGAACTGCTGCTGCCATGGACGACGGGGCTGGATTACGGCGGAAAAGTTCAGTTGGAGGTGCCAGGCGGGCAGATGGTGTTTGCCGCGCCATGAACGGCTGCCTGGACGGGCGTGTTCCCAGCCAGATCAGCGGTATTTTTCGGCAAGCCGGGCCTTATTCCTGCGTTCAAAGCAGCCCCCATGAAAATCATCCGCCATATTCTGGCTCCATCGGCATTTGCCGTCTCAGCGGCAGACTTATGAAGACGCATCGCATCGGTCTTTTTGTGTTTCTCTGTGGCCAGGCCTTCGCGGGAATGCCCAAACCTCTCGCCGTGTTTCTCGATCAGCACTGCGTCGAGTGCCATGATGCGGATGTGAAGAAAGGCGGCCTCGACCTGGCCTCGCTGGTCTTTGATCCTTCGAAGAGCGCCTGGATCAAAGTCTTCGAGCGCGTCCGTGATGGCGAGATGCCGCCGAAAAAGAAGTCGCAGCCTGCAACGAACGAGAAAGAAACCTTCCTTGCCGCCCTGAAGGAGCCGCTGCTCAAAGCCGACGCCGCCGACATCGCCACGAATGGTCGCGTGCGCAGCCGCAGGCTCACGCGCACGGAGTATGAGCATACGCTGCACGATCTGCTCGGCATCGACATCCCGCTGAAAATTCTCCTGCCCGAGGATCGCGCCTCGCATGGTTTTGAAACCGTTGCCGACGGTCAGCAACTCTCGCATCATCAGCTAGCGGCGTATCTGGATGCGGCTGATCTGGCGCTGAGCGAGGCCTTCAAACGAGCCGTCGATGGTGATGAGGCTTTTCAGCGGCACTACACGCCGCAGGAGCTGGCGAAAAGCCGCCGTGGCAATTATCGCGGCCCGGAACTGCGTGAAGGCAAGAGCATCACCTGGCCGATCACGCTGCAGTTCTTCGGACGCACGCCCACCCAGGTGCCGCAGAGCGGCTGGTATCGCATCACGCTGCGTGATGTGGAGGCGATCAATCCCGGAGCCGACGGGGCCGTCTGGGGTACGCTGCGCTCTGGCGAGTGCGAGTCCAATGCTCCCATGCTTTATATGATCGGCCTCGTCGAGGCCACCAACACGCCGCGTGACATGGTTTATGAGGCCTGGATTCAAAAGGGGCATCAACTCGAGATGAAGCCGAACGACGGCACGCTCAAACGCGCTCCGACGGGTGCCAAAGGCGGCAATGTGTCATTCGCAGGCCGTGATCTAGCCAAACAGGGCTTCTCCGGCATCGCGCATCGCGGCATCGACATGGAGCGCATCTATCCGAACGCGGATCGCTTCACCGTGAAGAAGAAACTCTTCGGTGAGGAAGGCATGGAAGCCGTGAAGCCGGAGAATGTCGATAAACTCGTCACCCGCTTTGCCACGCGGGCGTTTCGTCGCCCGGTCACGGATGAGCAGGCCGCGCCGTATCGCGAGATCGCCCGCAGATCGATCACTGGCGGCGATTCACCCACGGAAGCACTCCGCGCCGCCTACCGCGCCATCTTGTGCTCGCCACGTTTCCTGACCTTCATCGAGGCTCCAGGACCGCTCGACGATCACGCCATTGCCTCGCGGCTCAGCTACGCGTTGTGGTGCTCCATGCCCGATTTCACGCTCGCGAAGCTGGCGGATGAAAAGAAGCTCCACGAACCCGCAGTGCTCGCCCAGCAAGTTGAGCGTTTGCTCGCCGATCCCAAATCAAAGCGCTTCATCCACAGTTTCACTGACCAGTGGCTCAAGCTGAACCAGATCGACTTCACCACGCCCGACACGCGCCAGTTCCGCGACTTTGATCCCGCCGTGCAGGAGTCCATGCTCCAGGAAACCCGCGCCTACGTCACCGAGATGCTGCGCAGTGATTTGAGCATCACCCATCTCGTCGATTCTGACTTCGCCTTTCTCAATGGCCGACTTGCGCGTCATTACCGCGCCGATTTGGACCTCAAGCCCGGCGACGGCCTACAAAAGGTCGCCTTGAAGCCGCAGGACATCCGTGGCGGCCTCGTGACGCAGGGTGCGATCCTCAAAGTCACCGCCGACGGCACCAGCACCTCGCCTGTGGTGCGAGGTGTCTTCATCAACGAGCGCATTTTGGGCAATCACATCCCGCCGCCACCGCCCGGCGTTCCCGCCATCGAACCCGACATTCGTGGTGCGACAAGCATCCGCGATCAGCTCGACAAGCACCGCAACAACGAGAGCTGCGCCAGTTGCCATCAAACCATCGACCCGCCAGGTTTTGCGCTCGAAAACTACGACCCCGTCGGCATCTGGCGCACTGGCTACGGTCAGGGCAATCGAGGTGCGAAAGTCAACCCGGCTGGTATTACGCCCGAAGGTCAGACCTTCTCGGACCTGACCACTTGGAAGCAAATCTACACGAAGCGAGCTGATCAACTCGCCCGTGGCTTTGCTCAGCAATTCCTGACCTACTCCACTGGCGCTCCCTTGCGCTTCAGCAACGAAACCACTCTGAATCAGATCATCTCCAAAGCTACTGGCATGCGTTCACTCCTCCGCGAGTCCGTTTTGAGCGACATTTTCCGAACCAAGTAACGTTTCCATTCCCAATGAGCACTTTCACCTTTCAGAAACACCTCTCCCGCCGCGCCATGCTGCGCGGCGCGGGCATCACGCTCGGTTTGCCTTTGCTGGAGGCGATGATGCCAGCGATTGCAGCGGTCAAAGAGACGAAGCAGGCGAAGCGATTTGTCGGCGTGAGTCTCGCTTTGGGGCTGCACAATCCAAATCTCGTGCCGGAGGGCAGCGGACGAGATTACAAGCCCTCGCGTTATCTCGCGGGCATCCAGGATTTGCGGGAGGATTTCACGGTGGTGTCAGGTTCATCACATCCGGGTGTCACGGGAGGTCACACGGCAGAAGGAAGCATCTTTTCGGCCTGCCCCAATGCTCGAGGGGCCACGTCGCGGAACACGATCTCGCTCGACCAGCTCATGGCGAAGCATCTGGGGCATGAAACGCGGTTCCCATCGCTCGTGTTGAACACGAACTCGCAAACGAGCCCGAGCTACACGGAGAACGGCTCGATGATTCCCGCCGAGAACAGTGCGATGCGGCTGTTCACGCGGCTTTTCGTGAATGACACGCCCGTGGAGCAAGAACGGCAGGCGGAGCTGATCCGCCAGGGTCGCAGCGTGATGGATGTTGTTGGCGCGGAGGCGAAATCACTCCAGCGTGAGCTCGGGGCAGGGGATCGCGACAAACTTGACGCGTGGTTCACCAGCGTGCGCGAGCTGGAGCAGCGCCTGGCCGCGAACGAGGCCTGGACACACAAACCTAAGCCCAAAGTGGCACTCAAACCGCCGACGCAGATCCCGCGCGACAACGAAGTGGCCGTGGAGCGCATCTTTCTCGACATCATCCACATGGCGCTGGTCACAGACAGCACGCGCTTCATCACGCTGCATGTCACGGGCAACAATGTGCAGGGCATCGAAGGCGTGGACGAAGCCTACCATAATCTCAGCCACCACGGCATGGACGAGGAAAAGCTCGCTCAGCTCGCCCTCGTCGAGCAGGGCGTCATCAACGAATGGGCCGCCTTCCTGCGCAAGCTGAAGACCGACAAACTACTCGATGAAACGATGGTCCTGCTGACCTCGAACCTCGGCAACGCCTCCGCGCACGACAACAAGAACATGCCCGTTCTCTTCGCCGGCGGCGGTTTCAAGCACGGTCAGCATCTGGCCTTTGACCAGAAGGACAACTACCCGTTGCCCAATCTCTACCTCAGCTCCCTGCAACGCCTCGGCCTCGAAGAGGAGCGCTTCGCGACGAGCGAAACGACCATGCGAGGGATGGAGGTGGCGTGAAGTATGAGAAGCTCGTTTTTTCTGCTCCTGCTCGCCAGCACCAGTGGATGGTGTGACACGCAAACGGACCTGGAGTATGCGAAGGCGGGTGACTGGTCTTTGAAGCTCGATTTGCATCGGCCGCAGGTGGTGAATCCGCCTCTCATAATCTATGTGCATGGCGGTGCTTGGCGTGCGGGGTCGAAGTCGGATGTGCCGGTCGCCGCGTTGCTTGATCATGGCTTTGCCATTGCGAGCGTGGATTACCGACTTTCGACGCAAGCGCGGTTCCCGGCGCAGATTCATGACATCAAGGCGGCGATTCGATTTCTGCGTGCGAATGCCACCCGGTTGCAGGTGAATGCTGGGAAGATCGCCATCATCGGCTCCTCAGCAGGAGGGCATCTGGCCGCGTTGGTGGGTGTGACGAACGGCCATAAGGAGCTTGAGGGAACCATCGGCGATAATCTCGATCAAAGCAGTGATGTGAGCTGCATCGTCAGCTTTTACGGTGCGTCGAATCTTCAATCGATCCTCGGGCAGAGCACGGAGTTTGGCCTCACGGTGCGGATTCCGGCCTTGAAGCTGCTGCTGGGTGACGTGCCGGAGCAGAAACCCGATCTGGCAATGCTCGCCAGCCCGGTAGCACACCTCGACAAGGGCGATCCGCCGCTGCTGCTGATTCACGGTGATGCCGATCCGCAGATGCCGGTGACGCAATCGCGTGAGTTTGCGAAAGCGTACGAGACTAAAAAGCTGCCGGTGACATTCATCACGATGCCGGGCAGCAAGCATGGTGGTGCTGAGTTTTATGCCCCAGAGATGATGTCTCGCGTCGCCAAGCTCCTCGAAGAGCACTTGCGCTAGGTGAAAGCTCGTTGCGCGACCCAGCGCGGCACACAACCCTCATGCGCCTGAGAAACTGTGGCGGCAAAATCAGCCAGGTAGCCAAAGGGATGAGAAATCGGGTGAATCGTTTGTGTGCGGGCGTCGAGATCGGCTTTGACCTCAATGGTGCCGGCGAGGAGGTCGAACTCGATTTTGTCACCATCCTCCACGCGGGCGATGGGACCGCCAACTGCGGCTTCGGGGCTGCAATGTACGCCAACGGCTCCTCCAGAGACGCCGGAGACACGAGTGTCGGAGAGGAGGGCGACTTTGCCGTAAAGCTCGGGAACGGCGAGGGCAGCGCTGGCGACGTGCATTTCCGGCATGCCGAGGCCCACGGGGCCGCAGCCGCGAATGACAACGATGTGACCGGGACGGATGCGGCCGGCGGCGGCGGCATCGGAGACGCCCTTGCTGTCGGTGAAACAGATGGCGGTGCCTTCAAAGCGCGGTTCGTCGAGGGAGGAGACTTTGAAGACCATGCCATGGGGCGCGATGTTGCCGAAGCAGATCTGGATGTCAGCGTACTCTTTGAACGGCGAGTCGAGAGGCGCGATGAGGTCGTTTGGAAAGGGAACGGAGGCGGCATTGGCGAGATTTTCGGCCAAGGTTTTGCCGGTGACGGTGATGCAGGAACCATCGAGCAGGCCGGTGTCGAAAATGTGCTTCAAGAGCATCGTGGTGCCGCCGAGACGATGGAGATCGTTCATGGTGCCGCGTCCGCGAGGTGCGAAATTGCACAGGACAGGCGTGCGCCGACAGATGGCTTGCACATCGCGCAGTGTGAAATCCACGCCAGCCTCGCGGGCGACGGCGAGGATGTGCAGGACGCCGTTGGTGGAGCCGCCGATGGCCGCGATGGCGGTCATGGCGTTGGCGATGGCCGCCTTGGTGATGATGTCGCGAGGACGGAGGTTTTTTTCGAGGAGATTGCGCACAGCGTGACCGACGCGGAGGCATTCGCTGCGTTTTCCGGCCTCAATGGCTGGCATGGAGGAGGTATCCGGCAGGCTGAGTCCCATCGCTTCGAGCGCGATGCCCCAGGTATTGAAGGAAGCGGCGATGCCACAGCCACCCGCGCCAGGGCAAGCGGTGCGGATGATCTGCTCCGACTCCTCGTAGCTCATGGTGCCCTGTTTTTCCTTCGCGGCAGCGTCGTACACATCAAGAATGCTGGTAGAATGGCCTTTGTGGCAGCCGGGCATGATGCTGCCGCCGTTGACGATGAGGCCGGGGTAATTCGTGCGAGCGAGCGCCATGGCGAAGGCGGGGCCGTTTTTATCGCAGTGATGCAGGCCGATGATGGCGTCGTAGCAGTGGGAGGTGCAGATCATCTCTGCGCCGTTGGCCATGAGGTTGCGGGAGCAGAGTGAGGCCGCGCCGCCGATGTTGCCCTGCGTGATGTTGTCGCTCACCGGCGAGACGCCGAAGGGGAAGCCGATGAGACCAGCGTCAGCGCAGCCCTGGGAGATGAGCTTGGCGAGTTCGTGAGCGTGAACGTTGCAAATATTGCCATCCAGGAGCGGCGTGCCGATGCCGATCTGCGCCTTGTCGAAGTCCTCCGGCTTGAAGCCAAGACCCCAGAAGAAGGCATTGACGCCACGCTGCCAGCCGTGGGTGAGGTTGCGGGAATTCCAGTTGAGCGGGTGATTTTCTGTCATGCGGCAGGGAAACTAGCGAGCGGGCCGCCTGACGGCAAAACAAAAGCTCCCGATCCGCGAACGGACCGGGAGCTCCAACCATTAATCAGATGTGAAAACGGGTGATGAAACCCGGGTGGATTAGAAGGCGAGGCTCAGCTTCACGCCGCCGAAAACTTCGTTGTGCGTGGTGAAGTTGATGCTGGAACGCAGATCCAAGGAGTGATTCCAGGCGATGTACGGTGTGAGAGTGGCGATCTTGGTAAGTTTGATCGGAGCACCGACACTGAACAGCACGTGAGTGAAACCGGAAGTCGAAGCAGTGCCAAGAGGATTGACACCAGAGTTGTTGGTCAACGCCGCTGGTGATTGGTTGCCCGTGTAGTAATCAATTCCATAGCCGGTTTGAATGGCGGGGACAATGCTCAGCCAGTCATTCACAGCAATGGTGTAATCGGCGGCAGCCTGGAAATAGGAGCCACCGACACGGAAGTCGTAGTAATAGCCCAAGTAGAGGTTGGCCGCAGAGATTGGAATCGTCACAGTGAAGCCGACTTCACCCGCACCTTTGATGCCGAATTCACCATCATTAGCTCCGTTGGCAACGCCGTTGAAGGTACCTGCATAGGTATCAGGATAGAAGTAGTGAAGATATTGCACTCCGAATTTAGCGAAACCAGCGTCGTAGGTGAGCGAGGTGAGGAGGTCGATTTCCGAGTAGTCAAACCCATTGTCCGAACCAACACCTGCTGCGTTCTGGAAGGGGGTTTCAACAGTGGAAATATAAGTCGCTCCAATGCCCCAAGTCAGGCTGCCAGCACCATCTTCGCCTGAACCACTGATCAGCGGCACGGCGATATTGAGAGAACTCCAGACGATGTTGTCGGCGAACCACAGGCCACGGTAGTAGTAGCGGCTGTCGTAACCGACGTCGAGGGTGGCTCCGATGGAGTCGAAGAGTGTGCTCGGTTCGGGTTCAACCGGAGCTGGTGCTTTGGCGGGAGTGCCGGCGGTTGCGTTCAGCGCTGCACAGGCAGCAAGAACGGCCACCGACTTGGCAATGTATGAGGTCATGCTATTGGGCTTCATGTGTTGGTCGATTTAGTTTTGTTGGTGTTGAGGCGCTGATTTGGCCGGGAGGGCAATTCAGCAGGACATGAACAAAAGCATGAGGTGTGCCATGTTATACGGTCAGTTAAATTGCCGTTAAAAACGTTTCATCTCCTCCTGCTAGAGTCCCTACAGCTACGCACCTCGGTTGAAAGTCAGCTATTTTGCAGCAGCGACGCCACGTAAAAAACCCCCCGGCTTTTGGCCGGGGGGTTTTACCTGTGAAGGTTATATATCGTTCAGGGAACGATTAGAAGCGCACATTCAGAGAGACGCCGCCGTAAACGACTGTTCCTGCATAGTTGTCAGGGGTGCCGTTGATGGGGAGGTTTTGGATGCCACTCATCGGGATGTTCACCGCAACGTATGGGACCAGTGTCGCGCGGCTGTTGAGCTTGATCGGGAACTGGACACCAGTAGTGACGGCCGTGAAGTTGGTCGAGCTGCTGTTGTTCCAACCGGCGGTGACACCACGATTGCGATTGACGTTATCGGAGAACTGCCAGTTCATGTTGTGGCCGTATCCAATCGTTGCATATGGCACAACGCTGATGGCGTCGGTCACAGCAATGGTGGTGCTGGCAGTAAGATCGAAATAATAGTAGTTGTTCACATAGTCCCAATTGGCGCTGGAACTGATGTCGATCGGGCCCAAAGCAGTGGCGAGGCCAAGGCTGACTTCCTGACCGTCGTTCATGCGACCGAAGGTATTGAGGCCGCCCATGTTGCGGTAGTAGCGGTAGCCCAAGCTGCCGGAGAAGCCACCAAAGTCATGGACAAGAGCAGCGCCCAACTCAAGGCGCTGATAAGAGGCTTCCAGACCCTGGACACCACCGAAGAAGCCAGGAGCGAAATGATCTTGATCGCCTGCGAGGAATCCGTACTTCACGTCCCAGTTGAGGGAGGTGCTGCCCGCACCGTCTTCACTGGCACCGCCAGCAAGCAGGATGGAGCCGTCAAGGCCAGCGCGAAGCCAGTGTTGACCGAAGTTCAGGCCGCGCCACACGTAATTCGTGTCGTAACCGAGGGAGGCGTTGATGCCAAGATCGTCGTTCACCGGAGCGGGAGCGATCGGGTTTTTAGGAGCGGGAGCGGTTCCGGCCACAACGGGAGTGGCGGCCAGTGCCAAGAACCCCAGCGTTTTCAGCAATGCATTCAATTTCATGGTCTGATTAGGTTGGTATTAGGTTGGTTGGTTTGAGGTCGGACACTCGCATGATGTGACTCGAAACTTATGTTCCGAATCAAAGTACGTGAGCCGTTCAGATTTGGAAAATAGCAGGTGCTGTAACCGCTGGAAAGAACTTTTTTCCTCATTTTGACATTTTTTTCAACGCGGCTGCATGATTGCGGCTTTGTGCTGACCTATGAATTCAATGTTCAGCTTTCCGAGTTACCGGGTCGCCTTTCACAATTGAAAGATCCTTAGGTGGGGGTAAAGGGTGCTCATGCCTCGCCTTTTGCCCCTCGTTGCCTTTCTGGTATGCCTGATGCCGCTACGATCCGAGGAGTCGATGCCGCTCCTCAGCTTGCAGGTTCGGGTGCATCTAATGCAGTCGGCTACTCAGCCCAGGCTCCAAGCAACGCTAGATGAGGCGGGAGTTCGTGCCATTTTGCGGGAGGCGAATGCGATCTGGGCGCAGGCGGGTATTCGTTTTGAACTGGAGGCAGTTGGTGTTCTCCAAGCGCTTGATATCGCCCCAAAAAGATGGTTCGAACGGGATCGTAACTGGGTGAAATCAGTAATCCCAACAAACGAGTTCAGTCCCACCGCCATTGATGTGTGTTTTGTCAGGGAAATGGGGCCCAATGGCTTTTTTTACGGCGAACCGGTGGTTGTCTGCGAGATGCCTGAGTTCACGAAGGTCAAAGGCGGATCAGCCAATCCCGTTGCCCGTGTTCTGGCGCACGAACTGGGGCATGTATTGTTCCTGAAGCACCGGCAAGACCACACCAACTTGATGGCATCCGCACGTAACGGAACCTCACTAAACAACCAGGAAATCAAGGATGCGAGGCAGCGGGCATTGCAGATCCTCCAGCAGATGCCCTTGCCCTGAATTTAAACTGCTGCCCTCAAGGCGGCCCCAAGAGCATCGATTTGAGAGATCGAGTGCGGACCATTGACGGTGATGCGCAATCTGGCGCTGCCTCGGGCTACTGTGGGATAGCGGATGCAAGGAATGAGAAATCCAGCCGCTCGCAGCCGCTGGCTTGCGCTGATGGCGAGCCTCTCCTCACCCAAAAGCACCGGCAAAATGGCGGCGGGTGTGTTTGGAGATCCGAGTCCCATCGAAGACAGCATGTTTTTCGTTCTTTGGGCATTGTCACGTACCGCTTTTCTCAAGGCATCACCTCGTTCGCTGCGAATGTGGCGCAAGATAGCTACAAGAGCATGCACCAGATGAAACGGCGGAGCTGTCGAGTAGATGAAGCTGCGTGCCCGGTTGACCATAAGGTCGATGACTTGTCGTGACGCTGCCAGATAGCCTCCGCTAAGGCCAAATGCCTTGCTGAGGGTTCCCAGATGCAGATCCACGCGCTGATCCACCTCCAGCGCGGCGGCAAGACCTCGCCCTTGCGGACCGAGGACGCCCACGGCATGTGCTTCGTCCACGAGCAGCCAGGCTCCGTGCCTTTCTTTGAGCTCGACGATCTCCCGCAGCAGCGCGGCATCACCGTCCATGCTGAAAATGGACTCGGTGACGACGAGCACCCGCCCTTTGGCAGTGCCGAGGAGGCGCTCGAGTTTTTCCAAGTGATTGTGTGGAAAAACACGAATAGTCGCCCCGCTAAGCCTTGCTGCATCGACCAGACTGGCATGACACAGTTTGTCGAGGATGATTGTGTCTCCCGGACCCACGAGCGCCGGGATCGTGCCCAGCGCTACGGCAAATCCGCTGCTGAAGGTCAGCGCTGCTTCTGTCCCCTTGAAATCAGCCAGAGCATCTTCCAGCTCGCGATGCACGCGATGCGTACCGCAGACAAGCCGGGAAGCGCCGGCTCCACCGCCATATTTCGCGATTCCCTCCTCAAGCGCCGCCCGCATTTCCGGTGATCCTGCCAGGCCGAGATAGTCGTTCGAGGAAAAATTGACCCACTCCCTGCCTCCTGCGCGCACGATGACCCCCTCCACCTCGTCCAGCGGCGTGAGTTCACGCCAAAGATCTTGGGCGCGCAGCTCGTCGAGCTGCGCGGCGATGTTCCATGGTTCCGTGCGTTCCTCCATGCGTCACTCCTTGAGGCGGCGTTCCACCACATCATCCTTCGCCACACCGAGCGCCAGAGCCTTCTCGTAATGCCGTCGAGCCAGCTCAATCGCAGGCGGCCGCCGCTCCAGCAGCATCAGCGCCATGTTGAAGTGAGCGATGCCATAATCCGGCTTCATTTCGATCGCCTTCTGCAATTCCGCCTCCGCCGCATCGGCCCAGGCGAGACCCTTCACAGCGATGGCCAGGAAATTGTGTGCTCGTGCGTCTTCAGGATCCTCATGGATCGCCCGCGTGAAGCAAGAGATCGCCCGATAGGTGTCTCCCTGCTGTTGCACGAGCAAACCCAGCGCCGTCCACGATGGCGCGAGTTGCGGATTAAACTGTACCGACTTTTCAAAGCACTCGATGGCCCGTTTCAAATCGCCCGCCTGCTGCTCAACCGCGCCCAAGTTTGCCCAAACCAGTGCATTTCCATCATCCAGTTCCAGCATTTCCTGGTAGGCCTTACGGGCGGCGGGCCAGTCTTTTTTGCCAAACGCTGCAACCGCACGTTCACCCAGCACCTTCGTGTGCGGCGGCAGCATGCCGGTTTTTTCCATCTTCGCCGGGTTGAACTGCGCCGCGCCCTCCTGGGCATGGCAAAGTGCGCTCATCACTGGCAGCGCGGAGATTTTCAGTAGATTGGGGAGCCTCATGGTCCGACTATGCGCCAAAAGCACCGCAGGAAAACTTCTTGCGCATGTCTTGTGAACAGGAATGTTCGACCGAACAGCCAAAAACATCACCATGTTCCTCGACACCGACACCCGTCTCACCGCCCGTCAGCAGGAGTTGCTCGATTACCTGCGCAGCTACCAGCGCACCGAGGGCGTCATGCCCTCCACGCGTGACATCCAGCGCCACTTCGGTTTCTCCAGTCAAACCGCCGCCATGAGCCACCTGCGTGCGCTCGAAAAGAAAGGCGTCATCCAGCGTCATGCTCACAAGGCTCGCGCCGTCGTATTCCCTGAGGACCTTGACCGCGCCGAGATCATCGACATCCCCGTTTTTGGCCAAATCCCTGCTGGCATGTCCGCATCTGACATGGTCCAGCACGCCGAAAAATGCATCTCTGTCGATGTGAACACCCTCGGCATCCCGCGCACCGCGAAAAGCTTCGCGCTCAAGGTGCGTGGCGAGTCCATGATCGGCGCTCTCATCGGCGACGGCGACCTCGTCATCCTCGAAATCCGCGAGCCGCGCCCGCGCGACATCGTCGCCGCGCTCATCGACGGCGAAACGACACTCAAGCGTTACTTCATCCAGGATTCACAGCCCTGCCTCAAGGCAGAAAATCCGGAATTCCCCGATCTCATTCCGGTGCGTGAGCTGATGATTCAAGGGGTCATGATCGGGCTCATCCGGCATGTGCGGAGGGAAAACTGAGGGCTGGAATTTTTTTTGAGGGATGCGCGTGGGTGCGGGGTAGCACGAGATGAGCAGGTCCATTTGGACGGCTCATCCAACCAACCCCAAACCCAACCATGAAGCCCATTGTTTATACCCTCCTCGCCCTCACCACCCTCGCCTCCGTGTCCTGTGCCGGTCGTCCCAACGTGCCAAGCCTGACGCAGACCTACAACGGCAAGCCGGTGCTTACCCGTGCCAGCCATCCCTCCGGCGGTTCGATGAAGGAAGTCGATGGTGTGTATCTTGGACGCCGTTATTTCCACCCGCAGGGCGCCAAGTCAGGCCTCGCCTGGATCGACGTATATGGTCAGCGGTAACGCATGCCCCGACTCCTTCCTCCCCAAAACCGCAAGCTGCTCCTTCCATGAAAGCCGACGATCCCGATCCACTCGATGATCTGCTCGCGCAGTGGCAGGTGCAGACCGAGACACCGCCAGACTTCCGTCGTGAGGTCTGGCGGCGCATCGCCTCCGAGACACGCGACCCCGGCTGGGTCGAGCGTTTTGCCTGGTGGCTGCTGCGCCCGAAGCGCGAGGTCGTCATCCTCGCCGTCGCCGTCGCTGTGGCGGTCGCCTGGGGGCTCACTCACCCACCAGAGGAGCTCAATCCGCACGATGCCTATGTGATGTCCATCAGCCCTTTTGACCCAAACCACCTCGGAGGCCGTTGATCATGACACCTGCGGGACGACTCATCGGCTTTGCCTTCATCACCCTGGCGCTTGCCGGAGCGGCCATGTGGATCACGCGTGAGAGCCTGCGTCCGCGCGAATCTCCGCAGGAAGTCGGCCTGCGTTGGCTCAAGGACGAATACCACCTCGATGACGCCACTTTCGAGCGCGTCAGCGCCCTGCATCGTGATTACTTCATGCAATGCACGAAGATGTGCCGCCAGCTCGACGCTGCTGATCGCCCGCTGCTCTGGCGCGCACGTCAGCGTAACCGCCAGCCCGGTGACATCTCTGACCAGCTCAGCAAAGAGCAGGCACTGTGTGGCGACTGCGAAAAAACCGCCACCGACCACCTCAACCAGGTGGCTGCACTCATGCCGCCCGAACAGGGCAAACGTTTCCTCGACGACATCCTGCCCATTCTTCAGCAGCAACGCCGTGAGCATGATCGCCGCGTCTCCTCCAGCATCCGCCGATGACACGCGACCGGGACGAATTCGACATCGAACTCATGCGCTGCCTCGCCGAGGGGGATGATCTCGCCCTCAACCGGCTCATGGATGCCTGGAGCCAGCCGCTCATCGCCTACCTCACCCGTCTCACCAGCAGCGAGACCACTGCTCAAGACCTCGCGCAGGAAACCTTCGTCCGCGTGTATCGCCACCGGCTTGAGTATCGCTCCTCGCAGAAATTCTCCACCTGGCTCTTCGCCATCGCCACCAACCTCGCGCGCAACCACGCCCGCTGGCGCGGCCGGCATCCCGAAACACTCCTCGGGCACGAAAACCTCAGCGAACTGCCCGTCGCGGCCAACAACGCTTCTCCCGACGAGCAAACCATCGCCAACGAGCGCATCGCCGCCATCCAAAAAGCTGTCTCGGAGCTCCCGCAGGACATGCGCGAGGTTCTCATCCTCTCAACCTGGCACGGCATGAGCCATGCCGAGATCGCCCGCGTGCAGGACACGAGTGAAAAAGCCGTCGAACTCCGCCTCTACCGCGCCCGTAAGCTGCTGCGCGATCTGCTTACCGAGCATCTCAAGCCCTAGCCGACATACCGTTCCCGCAGGTGCGCAATGTGCCACTTCGCATCCGTCGGCTTGCCCGTGGCCTGAGTGATGATTTCCTGCGGCAGCAATGCACCGCCCTGCGAATGCACATGGTCACGCAGCCACTTCAGCAGTGGCGCGTAATCGCACTTCTCCAGAGCCGTGGCGATTTTCTTCTGCTTCTTTGCCGTGGCGAACAACTGCGCCGCGTTCAGGTTCCCCAGCGTGTAGGTCGCGAAATAACCGAGCCCGCCCATGCTCCAATGAATGTCTTGCAGGCAGCCGCGCCGGTCATCTGGCGGCGTCATGCCGAACAGCTCACGGTATTCTTCATTCCACACCTTCGGCACGTCCTGCACGGCCAGTTCGCCCTTCACCAGACGGCGCTCGATGCCAAAGCGCAGCAGGATGTGCAGATCATACGTCGCCTCGTCCGCCTCCACGCGGATGAAGCTGAATTCCGAGCGCAGCATCTCCTTCATGAAGGCGTCCAGCTTCACTTTGCGCAGATGTGGGAACAACTCCTTCGCCCGTGGCAGCCACTTTGCCCAGAACGTGCGGCTGCGGCCCACATGATTCTCCCATAGGCGGCTCTGCGACTCGTGAATGCCCAGGGAGGCCGCTGAACCGCTCGGCAGGCCGTAATCCAGCCCCGGCAGCCCCTGCTCATACAAACCGTGCCCCGCCTCGTGCATCACACCGAAAAGCGACGACAGGAAATCCGTCTCGTCGTAGCGAGTCGTCAGCCGCACATCACCCGGGCCGAGCGTGGTGCAAAACGGATGCGCCGTGGTGTCGATGCGGCCCGCCTCGAAATCAAAACCCAGGCTCTCCGCGATTTCACGGTTCAAAATCTGCTGCTTCTCGATGGGATAGCGCCCCTTGAGCACGCCCGGCTTCACCTTCGCCGACTTCGCCACCGCCGCGCGTGCGATCTCGGCCAATTGCGGCCTCAGCTTCGCAAACAGCGCCGCCACCTCGCGCGTCTTCGCGCCACGCTCATACAAATCCAGCAGCGCATCATACGGCTCGTCCTCGTAGCCAAACAAATCCGCCTTCTTCCGCGCGATGGTGAGCACTTTCTCCAGATGCGGCGCAAACATCGCGAAATCCGACTTCCCCCGCGCTTCCGCCCACGCCGCTTTCGCCAGCGTCGTGACCTTGCTTTCCTCCTCCACCAGCTTCTGCGGCAGTTTCGTCGCCTTATCGATGTCACGGCGTAAACCGCGCACGTTCGCCGCCTGCGTCGCATCCTCCGGCATCTCCGTCTCCGCCCGTTCCAGCAGCTTCAGCGTCTTCTTCGAGGTCAGCAGCCCATGCGCTTTCCCCGTGAGATACGACAACTGCCGCGCCCGATGATCCAGCGCCTTCTCCGGCATGTAAGTCTCCTGATCCCAGCCCAAAACGGACTCCGTGGAGGTGATCAGGGCGATTTCAGATACAACGTCGCAGAGAGATTGGTAGGCGGTCATGGAGGTCGCCACAGTGACGCGTCCGCGCTTGAGAGCAACCTCAAGCACCCACCGGATGCCACGTCGTCTTGAACTCGATCAGCGCCCGAATCTCCTCCGCGCCCTGCATCTTGTCCGCGAACCAGTCGATGGGTTCCTCCGCCTTCAGCAAACGCACGCGTTTCACGCTTTCCGCCGCGCCGAGTTTCAGCGTCTTGCGATCTTCGACATTCGCCACCCCACTCAAAGCACGCAGATGTTCATGCGTGGCAAAGGTGGGGATCATTTCACCGCGCTGGCCGGTGAGCAGGTTCACCACGCCGCCGGGCAGATCGCTCGTGGCGAGCATTTCGCCCAGCAGGATGCTCGGATACGGCTGCGTCGTGCTCGCGAGCGCCACAACACTGTTTCCACTCGTGATGGCGGGCAAAATCAGCGAAACCAGCGCCAGCAACGACGCATCATCCGGCGCGATGACTCCAATGATGCCCATCGGCTCCGTCACTGTGAAATTGAAGTGCGCCGAGGCCACCGGATTCACGCTGCCAAGGATCTGCTCGTATTTGTCCGTCCAGCCCGCGTAATGCACGATGCGGTCGATGGTGGCCGTGACTTCGTGTGAAGCATCCGCCTTGGAACTGCCGCCGAGAGCAATCGCATCGGCCAGTTCGCCGCCGCGCGCCTCGATCATCTCCGCCATGCGGTAAAGAATCTGCCCGCGATTAAAAGCCGACCTCTTCGCCCAATCCGGCCCAGCCTTCGCGGCAGCTTCGACGGCATTGCGCAGGTCTTTGCGCGTGCATTGCGGGATGTTGGCGAAGAATGAGCCGGAGGCATCGTGCAACTCGGCGACACGCCCGCTCTCGCTGCGGATGAAAGCACCGCCCACGTAGCATTTGGGGGTTTTGGTGATGTGGAGTCGTGACATGGCGGTTTAGACGAGTTTGCAGTAATCGAGCAGCCCTTGCTTGCCGCCTTCGCGGCCGAAACCAGACTCCTTGTAGCCGCCAAAGGGGCTGGTGGGATCGAACTTGCTGTAGGTGTTGGCCCAGACGACGCCGGCTTTGAGCAGCGTGCTCATTTTCAGGATACGGCTGCCTTTGTCGGTCCACACGCCGGCGCTGAGGCCGAAGGCGGTGTTGTTGGCTTTCTCGACGGCCTCTTCAAGCGTGCGGAAGGTCAGGATGCTCAGCACGGGGCCAAAGATTTCCTCGCGGGCGATGCGGTGGCTCATGCTGACGCCGGAGAACAACGTGGGCTTGAAGTAGAAGCCCTTTGTCGGCAACCGGCACGCGCTCTGATGCATCTCCGCACCTTCCTTCACGCCGCTTTGCACGAGTTCAGTGATCTTGGTGAGCTGCTCGCGGCTGTTGATCGCCCCGAGGTCAGTGTTCTTGTCCATCGGATCACCCACACGAAGCACGGCGATGCGGCGCTTGAGTTTCGCGAGCACTTCATCTGCCACGCTTTCCTGCACGAGCAGACGTGAACCCGCGCAGCAGACATGGCCTTGATTGAAGAAAATACCGTTCACGATGCCCTCCACAGCCTGATCGAGCGGCGCATCATCGAAGACGATGTTCGCGGCCTTGCCGCCGAGTTCCATCGTCATCTTCTTCTCCGTGCCCGCCAACGAGCGCATGATGATCTTGCCGACATCCGTGCTGCCGGTGAAGGCCACTTTCGTTGTCAGCGGGTGATTGATCACCGCCGCGCCGGTCTCGCCCGCGCCGCTGACGATGTTCACCACACCATTTGGCAGTCCAGCTTCCTGACAAATCTCGCCAAACTTCAGCGCGGTGATGCTGGTGGTCTCCGCAGGCTTCAACACGACGCAATTCCCCGCTGCGAGTGCTGGGGCGATCTTCCACGCGAGCATGAGCAGTGGAAAATTCCACGGAA
>CAMCWM010000070.1 GCA_945882215.1 Akkermansia muciniphila
AAGACCGAGGCGCTGGCGCAGACAAGGAGGCCGTGAGCGGCACCTCGATCTGGAGGATGTCTCTCTCAGTTCACAAGGCACCCTGAGATGCTCGAAAGCGGGGCCTGTTTGATGAGTGAGCGAGGAATGCAGCCTATGTAAGCAAGGGCGGCGAGTGGCGGCTGCGTTGATGAAGCGTCGATCTGCAGGCACCGTTTTACCTTGCCGCCGCCCGATGCTTTCAGACGCCAACGGCAAGTCGTTGGTGTTCGTCATTCGTCTGGCATATCAACCTATGAAAGCAGCTTGCAGCTCTTTCCTGTGGCCCGTCATGCCTTGCGGGATCAGAAAATCTGTTGGCTTCGCTGCCGTAGCCGCTTATCCACCCACCTCAGACACTTCCATCATTTGTGCCCGACACCACTTCCACCCCCGGCTTCCTCCTCTCCTTCGAAGGCTCCGAAGGCTGCGGCAAATCCACGCAGATCCGGCTCCTGCGTGAGCGTCTCGAACAATCCGGCCGCAAGGTCGAAGTCCTGCGCGAACCCGGCGGCACCGAGATCGGTGAAAGCATCCGCCATCTCCTCCAGCATGCCAAAGAAGGCCATGGCATGACGGCGGAGGCCGAATTGCTTCTCTTCGCCGCCAGCCGCGCCCAGATCGTCCGCGAAAAAATCCGCCCATTGCTCGAATCCGGCACTTTCGTCATCCTCGACCGCTTTCTCGACTCCACCACCGTCTATCAGGGCATCGCTCGCGGTCTTCCGCTCGAAAGCGTCCGTGCCATCAATGCCTTCGCCATTGGCGGCACGCTTCCGCAGCTCACGCTTGTCCTCGACATGGACAGCGCCACAGCATGGCAGCGCATCCATCAAACCGGCCGCGAACTCGACCGTATCGAAAGTCAGCCGCAGTCCTTCTTTGAAAAAGTCCGCCAGGGCTATCTCGAAGTTGCCCGCGCTGAACCCTCTCGCGTGAAAATCATCGACGCTTCCGCCACGCCCGAGGTCGTTCACGAATCCATCTGGCACCTCCTCACCGCTCAAATCTCGCTTTAATCGTCCTCGTCCTCCTACTCGAACTCGTCCTCGATCATTCCGCGTCGCATCACCACATAACTCTCGGCTCTCCCATGCTTCGCCATTCGTCATTCGTCATTCCTTCCCATGCCGTTTAAGAGCGACCACGCCCTTCAGCTTCTCGGCCGCGCCCGTGACAACGGCCGCCTCGGGCATGCTTACCTCATCACCGGTCCCAAAGAGGTCAAACACGAAGAATTCGCCGCCAGCGTGCTCGATCTCATGGTCGGCACGAAATGCCGCACGCTCGAAGCCTGGGAAGGGCAGGGGGCCATTGTTCTTCGCCCGCAGAGCAAATCTCGCCGCATCACCATTGGCGACGACGGAGACGATCCCGGCACCATCCGCTTCCTGGAGAAGATGATTCATCGCACCGCCGCACCCAACGGTTGGAAACTCGCCGTCATTGTCGATGCCGAGCGCATGAACGCCCAGGCGCAAAACGCCTTCCTCAAAACCCTCGAAGAACCGCCGCCGCGCACGTTGCTGTTGCTTCTAAGCACGCAGCCGCAGCAGCTTCTCCCCACCATCCAGTCCCGCGTCATCGAAATCGGTCTCATGGCACCCGCAGGCGCGCGCATCTTCACCGAGCATGAGGGCAAGCTGCTCTACGTGCTCAAACAGATGGCCTCCAGGCAAAGTGGCAGCATTTCCACGGCGCTTGCTCTGAAAAAAGACTTCGAGGACATTCTCGAAGACCTCCACGAGTCGATCAAAAAAGAGCAGGAAGCCGACTTCGAGCGCGAGCAGGACCATTACGGCAAGACCACCGACGGTGCCTGGCTCAAACAACGCGAAGAACAGGTCGAAGCCCAAATCGAGGCCGAGTACCTCCAACAGCGCACTTCTTTGATGGAACTCCTGCTCTCATGGATGGGCGATGTCGCACGTCAGCAGGCCGGAGCCGAGCATCTCGATCTGCCGAAGTTTCAAGAAGCCACCGCCGCCCTCGCCACCAAATGGGAGCCGGGCGATGTCGCCAAACGCATCCGCATTCTCCGCCAGCTCGAAAGCCACCTGCACACCAACGTCAACGAAGGCCTCGCGCTCGAAGTCTGCTTCATCGAAGCCTTCGGGGCCTAGCAGCTTCGCTCACACCGTCTCACCCCGCCGCAGGTCTGGCATCAGACGCACTGGCGTGGTGCTCGTGCGCCCGGTTTGTGCCAGTTCGAGCACGAGCTTCGACAGCCGCTTCGCAAACTTCGCCGCATCCGCCGAGTAACGCGTGATACGCGGCACCACGTGATCGAGAAACGCATCGTCATCGCGTGAGACGATGGCAAAATCACGCGGCAGCCGGTGGCCGAGTCGCAGCAGATGGGTTACCACTGTCAGCGTGTGAATCGAACGCGCGATGACGATGGCTGTGGGGAGCGGTTTGCGTTTGAGCAGCAAGTCCAGATGCTCCACCACCTGCTCCGCAGTTTCGTGGTGCAGCATCACGAGCGGCGTGGCATCGGCTGACATGAAAGCCTCGCGGAATCCGTGCTCGCTCTCCCCATCGCCACCGTGCGAGGAGCCGGGCAGCAGCAGTGCGATCCGCCGGTGGCCTTTCTGCATGAGCATCGTCGCGGCATGACGGCAGGTGGCGCGGTAATCGAGATCGACGGATGGCAACACAATGCCCTCCGCACACGATCCCGCGATCACAGCAGGCACACCTTGATCCACAAACCAGCGCTGCATGACCGGTGTCGAGCGAAACAGCACCCACGCGGCGGCTGGCACCCGCTGCGTCAGTTTTTTCAAGCCAGCACCCGGTTTGGCCGCAAAGCAGTGCGTGCTGGCATGCACTTCCAGGTGATAATCCGCCTCTGCCAGCAGTTCGCGCAGCGCATCCACCCAGAAGAGCACAAAGGGCGGCATCGCCTGCTGTGGCACCGGCGTCAGGAGCGCGATCACGCGTGATTGAGCGGCCTTGGGGCTCGATTTCGGCATGGCAAGGATCTGCCGTTTCTTGTTCTCCACCGCACTGAGCACACCTTCACGCTCCAGTTGCACCAGCACCGCGCGCAGCGTCGGGCGGCTGATGCGCAGGCGTGTGCAAAGTGTGCGTTCCGACGGCAGCGTCCCCGTCCATTCACCACGCTGTAGCGCCTCACGGAGAAAGTCCGCGCTGTGTGTGATCAAAGAAGGCCTGGGAGGAACGGCGTGCATGATTCGGCTGCCATCATGCCATGGTCATCCGATTTGACCATGGAGATTTCACGCCCCGCGTCGTTCACTAGCGCCATGCTTCCCCATTCCGACCTCCTCCAACTCAAGCGCTGGAACACCCCCACCATCTACAACGGCTGGGAGCAGATCACCAAACGCGATCCCGCCGCCGATGCCTTCAATCTGGAGGAAACCCGCGACTTCATGCCGCAGATGGGGCCGATGGTCGGTTACGCCATCACCGTGGTGATCGAACCGAGCAACAAAACGCATCGCGAGGCCAATCCCGCGGGCTGGAACGAGTGCCGCCGCTACGTCGCCAGCATTCCAGGTCCCAAGATCGTCTGCGTGCAGGATCTCGACAAACCACGCACAATTGGAGCCTTCTGGGGCGAGGTGAACAGCAACATGCATCGCGCCCTCGGCTGCGTCGGCACTATCGTCGATGGCGCGATCCGCGATGTCGATGAAATGACCAACGCCGGCTTCAAAGCTCTCGCCAGACGTCTCTGCGTCGGCCATGCGCATGTGCATCCCGTGCGCTGGAACTGCGAGGTCGAGGTCTTTGGCCGCAAAATCGCCCCCGGCGACCTCATCCATGCCGACAAGCACGGCTTCATCATCATCACGCCTGATGAGCAGCCGAACATCCTCGAAGCCTCACGCTTCATGGACACCAACGAATGCCAGACCGTCATCCCCGCCGCCCGTGGCAGCGCCGGACTCAGCAGTGATCAAGTCCTCGCCAATCTCGCCGAGGCCGGAGCGCAGTTTGGCAAAAATGCGAAAGCAAAGTTCCAACGCGAAGGAGAGTGGTGACCATGAAAATCGTCTCTGTGTTCCTCTGTGCCCTCTGTGGTAGTCTTGCCGCTGCCGATTTCAGCATCGAAAACGGCACCGTGCTCACCAGCACTGGCGCGTATCATTGGTCACAATCTCGTCCGGCCATCCTCCCAGGCAAAGTCATCGTAACCAGCCAGGAGATCGAAAAACGCGGCTCTCACGGATACCGCGACATCTACCTCACCGAAACCACCGACGGCGCGAAGACCTGGAGCACGCCGCAGCGCATCGACGCGCTGAATCGCCGCCGTTTTGAGGACGGCATCGAGCGCGTGATGGGCGACATTTGCCCGCAGTGGCATGCCGCGACGAAAAAGCTGCTCGTCACCGGCAAATGCTTCGGCTTCCTCGCCAACGCGAACGACAACAAGGCCAAAGACGACCGCTCGCAGGAGCGCGTGGCCTACGCGGTGTATGATCCGAAGGTGGACGTGTGGACTGGCATGAAAATCATGCAGATGCCGGAAAAAGATCACGCGGGCCATCCCATCATCGAGCCGAATGCGGGCTGCAATCAGCGCCACGACCTCCCGAATGGCGATGTGCTCCTTCCTGTGCGCTATCGCGCTGATCCGAAGTCGCGCGTTTACACCACCATCGTCGCCCGCTGCACCTTCGATGGCGAATCGCTCACCTATCGCGAACACGGCAGCGAGCACAGCATCAGCATCCCACGCGGCCTGTATGAGCCCTCCGTCTGCGCTCTGAAAGGCCGCTTCTTCCTCACCATGCGCGGCGAACAAAACGGCCACGTCACGCGCAGCAAGGACGGCATCAACTACGAACCCGCCATCGAGTGGAAGTTCGATGACGGCCCCCCGCTCCTCAGCGCGAACGCGCAGCAGCACTGGATCACCCACGGCGACAAGCTCTACCTCATCTACAGCCGTAAAGGCGCGAACAACGACCACGTCTTCCGCAGCCGTGCGCCGATCTTCATCGCCGAAGTTGATCCTGAGAATCTGTATGTCATCCGCGCAACCGAGCAGGTGCTCATGCCCGAAACTGGCGTCGATCTCACCGGAGGTTTCTCGCCCGTCGATGTGAATGAAAACGAAACCTGGGTCATCAGCAGCGAGATGGCCTTCCCAGAGACCCGCAAAGACGAAAACAACCGCGTGCTGATGGCGAGGATCTTCTGGACCAAGCCATGACTAAAGGCTCGCCTTTTTTCATGCATTCAAGGCGCTTTTCCTGATGTGAAACTCACCGGAAAAGTGGCCAGCCCCAGAATAAAGCCGACGTAGAACTCTGGACTCGGGCCAGCAAGCCACCAGCGGTGCCCCAGTGCGTAACAAAGCGGATACAGAACGGTCCACAGGCAGCACCACAGGCGCGCGCGACGCCAATCGATCGACCATCCGCTTGTTTTCGCGGCGAAAAGAATCAGCGGCCAGAAGTAGATTCCGCGAAAGGCGAGTCCGGCGGCGTCGCGCCATGCCTCGCGCGGCTGGCCCAGGTATTCGTTGAGAGGACCGAAGCCGAGATCGAGCAAGTGATCAATCCAGCCGATCTCATGGACATCCTCCAGCCTGCCACGAAATGTTCCTACATCGAACCAGGCACCCCAGCCCGGCAGCACTGCGAACAGCCAGAGCAGTCCCAGCCAGACACCATCGCTCCAGGGTTGTCGCGCGAAATAGCGGATGGCGCAGATGTAGAGCAGCGTCTGTGGCATCCAGGCGATGAAGCGGCTGTGGATCGCCAGCGGCTTCCAGTCATTCACGCCAAATCCACCGCCGCGCATCCGGTAGAAGAAAGCGCAGATGATCGCGAAGACCGCCACGGCGGTCACCGGGTGAAGGCGAAAGCTTGGTCGGGGCCGTTCTGACATCGTGTGCGAAACGATGCCATAAGCCCGCCCTGTCATGTCAGTCATTCCAAACCGCTTCAGATGCGGCTCATGCGCCACCACCCATCGCCTTGTAAATTCTCACCCAGGCGGCGGTGGCGCGGGTGCGGCTGAGGACGATGTCGTTTTGGGCGGCTAGGGCGACGCGTTCGGCGTCGAGGACGGTGAGGAAGTCGGCGACGCCGTCTTGGTAGCGCTGGCGGGCCAGGGTTGCGGCTTCGCGAGCGCTGGCGGCGCTGGCTTCGAGGTGGCGGAGGCGCTGACGCTCGCGGTCGTAGCTGGTGAGGGCGTTTTCGACTTCTTCGAGGGCGAGGAGGACCGTTTGCTCGTAGGTCGAGAGGGCGGCATCGGCGCGATGACCGGCGGCTTTGATCTGCTGGCGCACGCGACCGAGATTCAGGAAGGCCCAACTGATGCGCGGGCCGAGGCTGTAGGCTGGCGAGCCGTATTGGCCGAGGCTGGCGAGGGTCTGGCCTTCGAGGCTGAGGCGTCCGCCGAAGGTGACGCGTGGGAAGAGATCTGCGGTGGCGATGCCGACTCGCGCGGTCTCGGCGGCGAGAGCGTTTTCGGCGATGCGGATGTCGGGGCGCAGGCGCAAAAGCTCGGCGGGTTTGGCGATGGCGACGCTGGAGGGTACAGCAGGTTGTCGGGAACTTTTTTGCAGGCTGGAGCGCAGTTCGGAGGGATTGCGGCCGCAAAGCACGGCGATGCGGTGGATGGCTTTGGCGACGCTTTCCTCGTAAGTGGGAATTTGCGCCTGCGTGGCGTTCAAAAGAGCGTTGGCACGCGCCACATCGAGCTGGGTGCCGCGTCCGCCTTTGAGCGAGGCTTCGGCGATGCGAAGGGCTTCGGATTGATTGCCAGCGTTTTCGCGAGCGACGTTGAGTTGAGCCTGAGCGCCGCGAAGTTCGAGGTAATTGATGGTGACCTCGGCTTGGAGCGTGATGAACATGTCCTGCACGTTGACCTCGGCGGCGGCGCTCGTGGCTTTGGCGGCCTTCACGGAGTTGCGCACACGCCCGAAGAAGTCGAGTTCGTAATCGGCGTCAAAGCCGGTGCGCCAGGTATCGACGGTTCGTCCTCGGAAAGCCGCATTCATGGAGTTACCGAGCTGCGTCGTGTCATAGGTGCCGCTGGCGGTGACGGTGGGCGCGAAATCGAACTGGGCCTCACGCCACAAGGCACGGGCCTCCTGCAGACGCGATTTGGCGACGGCGAGGTCTTTGTTTTGCTCGGTGGATTGGGCGATGAGGCTGTTCAGCGTGCTGTCATTGAGCCTGCGCCACCAAGTCGGGGAAACAGCGGTGGAGTTGGAGGATTTGGAAGCGTAGTCCGCAGGCATCTTCGGCTGCGGCTTGAGGAACTTCGGACCGACGGTGCAGCTCGAAAGCACGCAAAGAAGCAGCGGGAGTGATTTAGTGGGCCGCATGGAGTGCTGGAGTGGTGGAGTCTTGATGAGCGGGAGGCTGCTTGCGCTCGCGACGTTCGACGATAGCGCGGAGGATGACATAAAAAACGGGCGTGAAGAGCAAACCAAAGACGGTGACGCCAATCATGCCGTAGAACACAGCGGTTCCAAGCGCCTGACGCATTTCCGCGCCAGCGCCGGTGGCGAGCACGAGCGGAAGCACCCCGAGGATGAAGGCAAAGCTGGTCATCAAGATGGGTCGCAAACGCAAGCGGCAGGCTTCGACGGCGGCTTTGACGCGGTCCATGCCCGCGTCTTGAAGCTGCTTGGCGAACTCAACGATGAGGATGGCATTTTTAGCCGCGAGGCCGACGAGCACCACCAATCCGATCTGCGTGAAGATGTTGTTGTCCTGCGCCCGCAGCCACACGCCGACGAGCGCGGAGAGCAGGCACATCGGCACGATCAAAATGATGGCAATGGGCATGCTCCAGCTCTCATACTGCGCGGCGAGCACGAGGAAGACGAAGATGACGCACAGGGGAAAAATGTACATGAGCGTGTCGCCGGAGAGGATCTGCTGGTAGGTCAGATCAGTCCACTCGATGGCGAAACCGGTGGGCAGATGCTCGTTGGCGAGGCGCTCGATTTTTTCGACCATCTGGCCGGAGCTGACGCCGGGGAGCGTGTTGCCATTGATGTCGGCGGAGTAGTAGAGGTTGTAGCGCTGCACACGGTCGGCACCGCCGGTCTTGATGACTTTTACCAAGGCACCAAGCGGCACCATGTCGCCGGTTTGATTGCGGATCTTGATGCGGGAGACGTCGGCCGGGTCTTTGCGAAACATCGGATCGGCCTGCGCGGTGACCTGGTAGGTGCGGCCAAAGAGGTTGAAGTCGTTCACATAGACGGAGCCGAGATAGACCTGCAGCGCCTCGTTCAAATCGGCGAGCGAGACACCCATCGTCTTCGCCTGGGCGCGGTTGATTTCGAGCTTGAACTGCGGCGTGCGGGCGCGGAAGCCGGTGACGAGGGAGATGAGCCCCGGTTCGTTCTGCGCGGCGGCGAGGAGCTTCTGCGTGGCGGCTTCGAGGGCATCGAGGCCGGCGTTGTTGAGATCCTGCACCTGGATTTTGAAGCCGCCGGCATTGCCGAGACCGCGCAGCGCGGGCGGTGGCAGCACGAGCACGCGGCCTTCCTGGATGGTGGCAAATTTTTGGCGGATCGTGGCCAGCAGGCGGTCGCCTTTGAGCGAGGGATCGCCGCGCTTCGTGAAGTCATCGAAGACGAGGAAGGCCGCGCCGACGTTGGGCTGGTTCGCCTGCAAAATGGAGGAGTAACCCGAGATGGCGAAGGTGTGGGCGATGCCAGGAATCTCCCGCGCCATGGCGTCCATCTTGCGCACGACGGCGTCGGTGCGCTCGAAGGCGGAAGCATCCGGGAGTTGCACGAGCACGATGGCGTAGCCCATGTCCTGCGAGGGGATGTAGCCGGAAGGCACGGCCTCAAACACCTTGCCGGTGAGGAAGACGAGGCCGCCGTAGCCGATCAGCACGAACAACGCGAAGCGGATGAGTTTGCGCACGAGTCCCGCATACACATCAGAGCCGAACTGGAAGACTCTGTTAAAGAGGCGGAAGAACCAGCCGAACAAGAAATTGATGAGCTTGGTGAGCCAGTCGGTCTTGGCACCATGCGGCTGCAGCAGCAGGGCGCAAAGCGCGGGGCTGAGCGTGAGCGAATTGAAGGCGGAGATGACCGTGGAGACGGCGATGGTGAGCGCGAACTGTTTATAAAACTGACCCGTGATGCCGCTGACGAAGGCGGTGGGCACGAACACCGCGCACAGCACGAGCGCGACGGCGATGACGGCCCCGCTGACCTCTTTCATGGCCTGGATGGAGGCTTCACGCGGCGCTAGACCTTTGGCGATGTTGCGCTCGACGTTTTCGACCACGACGATGGCGTCATCGACCACGATGCCGATGGCGAGCACGAGACCGAACAGCGAGAGATTGTTCAGCGAGAAACCGAAGACCTGCATGACGGCCAGCGTGCCAATGAGCGACACCGGAACGGCCAGCAGCGGGATGATGGAAGCACGCCAGCTTTGCAGGAACAGGATGACGACGAAGACGACGAGCAGCACGGCCTCGATGAGTGTGGTGAGCACGGATTTGATCGAGGCACGGACGAATTTCGTGGTGTCGTAGTTGATGCGGTAGTCGATGCCGGGCGGGAAGCGCTCTTTCAACTGCGCAAGACGCACGTACACGGCGTCGGCGGTTTCGATGGCGTTGCTGCCGGGAAGCTGGAACACGCGGAGCGAGACGGCGTTGTAGCCGTCCATGTAGGTCTTGCTGGAGTAGTCGCGAGATCCAAGCTCGATGCGCGCAACATCGCGCAGGCGCACCACATTGCCGATGTCGCCGGTCTTGAGCACGATCTCGCCAAATTCCTCGGCCTTCTTCAAGCGGCCCGGCGCGGTGAGCGTGTATTGAAACTCCAAACCTTCTGCGGCAGGCGGCTGGCCGAGTGATCCGGCGGCGACCTGCACGTTTTGCTCGCGGATGGCGCGCACGACATCCCCAGCGGTTAGTCTGACTCCGGCGATCTTTTCGGGGTCGAGCCAGACGCGCATCGAGTAATCCAGACCACCGAGTGACGAAGCCTCGGCGACACCGGGAATGCGGGCGACCTCGTTTTGAATCTGAAGCGTGACGTAGTTGCTGAGGTAGCCGACCTCGCGCGAGCCATCCGGGCTGAAGAACTGCGCGGCGAGCGTGAGGTCAGGCGAGCGTTTGTTCACGATGACACCGAGACGGCGCACCTCCTCGGGAAGTCGCGCGACGGCGGCGTTGACGCGGTTTTGCACCAGCACCTGGGATTTGTCCAAATCTGTGCCGAGCGCGAAGGTGACGGTGATTTGCACGCGCCCATCGCTGGTGGAGGAGGACGAGAGATAGATCATGTCCTCCACGCCATTGATCTCCTGCTCCAGCGGTGTGGAGACCGTTTCAGCAAGCGTGCGGGCATCCGCGCCGGGATACGTCGCGGAAACGACGACGGTGGGCGGGATGACCTCGGGATACTGCGCCACGGGCAGCGCGAAATAGGACAAGGCACCGAGCATCGTGATGACGATGCTCAGCACGCCCGCGAAGATGGGGCGGTCCACGAAGATGCGGGCGAAGTTCATGGCTGCTTGTCTTTCGTGGGTGCGGCGAGGGACATGTCGGCGAGCGCGGGCTTGACCTTGTTGCCATTGCGCACGCTCATGAGGCCGAGAATGATGACACGGTCATCGGCCTTTAAGCCGCCGCGCACGACGCGCAGGCCATCGAGCAGCGGCCCGAGCGTGATCGGGCGATAGACGGCTTTGTCCTCGGCATCGAGCACCCAGACGTAGCTGCTGCCTTGGTCGTCACCGACCGCGGCATCGCGGATGAGCAGGCCGTCGTATTCGCCGCTGCCGGGGATGCGCACCTTGGCAAAGAAGCCCGGCGACATGAGGCGGTCCTTGTTCGGAAACACGGCGCGGGCGCGGATGGTGCCGGTGGCGGGATTGATCTGATTGTCCACGAAGTCGATCTGCCCTTGGTGCGGCCAGCCGACTTGGTTCACGAGCGCCATCT
Organism: Akkermansia muciniphila; assembly: GCA_945882215.1. Classification (GTDB taxonomy): domain Bacteria; phylum Verrucomicrobiota; class Verrucomicrobiia; order Verrucomicrobiales; family Verrucomicrobiaceae; genus Prosthecobacter. The sequence continues at coordinate 10,954 of CAMCWM010000070.1, forward strand.
CGGCGGGGATCAGGCCAAACAAGGCGCTTTCACGCTCACCGCTCTTGTGCATCTCGCGGTACTTCAAAGCGGATCGTTCATCGACCTCAATGTCGCAATAGATTGGGTCAAGCGCGACGATGGTGGTGAGCAGCGTCGCGTCCTTTGTGCCACCAGTGACGAGATTGCCCTCGGTGACTCGTGCATCGCTGATGCGGCCACTGATCGGCGCACGGATTTGGGTGAACTCGAGATCGAGCTTCGCCGAGCTGACCATGGCCTCGGCGGCGCGGACGGCTGCCTGCTCCCCTGCGGCGCTTTTCAGGCGGCGCTCGGATTCCTCCGTCGAAATGACCTGCCCCTGACGCAGCGTGGTGGCGTTTTTGGCCTCAATGTTCGCCAGCTCGGCGTTCGTCTTCGCCTGCGCCAGCACCGCCTCGGCACGTTGCACGATGGCCTCATAAGGACGCGGGTCGATGGTGAAAAGCAGATCCCCCGCTTTCACCTCGGTGCCTTCTTTGAGGCTGACCACGGTGAGGTAACCCGAGACCCGGGCACGGACCTCGACTTTCTCACGCGAGGTCAGGCGGCCCGTGAACTCATCCCAGTCCGTCAACCGCCGGGCGATGGGTTTGGCGACCGTGACATCGGGGATCGTGGCCTGCGGCGGACCGGCTGGGCCTTTGGCAGCTGGTTTGCAGGCCGACAGGCTGACCGTGATGAAAAGTCCAGCGGCGAAAGACCGCCAGAACAGCCTGGATGAAGCGCGTGAGGATGACATGGGGTGCATTTCCCTGGTATCTACGAACTTGGGGCGAGCTTAAACAGTGCGCATCCGACATATTGCTTATACACTAAACGCATGACCAATCTGAATGACCTCCAGCAGATCCGCGAGTTCGTGCAAATCGCCGAGTCGGGCAGCATCTCGGCGGCGGCCAAGATTCTCGGCATGGCGCAGCCCACTCTGAGCCGCCACCTTGCCGCGCTGGAAACACAAATTGGCTCCCCGCTCATCCGTCGTGACACTCACACGATGAGCCTGACCGACGCGGGCCGCATCGTGCTGGCCGACGCCCGCGAGCTGCTCACCCTGGCCGACCGTATGGGCAGCCGCCTGCGCAGCGAGCGGCATTCGCTCCGCGGCCATCTGCGCATCGTTTCCGTCGTCGATGTGGGCCAGTGGATCGTCTCGCGCGTGCTGTCCCGTTTTCAAAAGCTGCATCCGCACGTCACTACCGAGCTGCATCTTATTAATAGACCGACGAAGTTCGTGAAGGAAGGCTTCGACTGCGGGATCATGGTCGGCGGCCCGACCGACCGCCGTGTGCATGTCAAAACCATCGCGCAACTGCACCGCCGGATCGTCGCCGCGCCATCGCTGCTCCAGCAGCACGAAACACCGCGCCATCCCGACGACTTGAGCCGCTTCCCCTGGCTGGGCATCCTGCAGCCGCACTTTTACGCCCGCGACCGCGTGGACCTCGTGCGGCACGGCAAGATCGTGAAGCTCAAATTCGCCCCCGTGATGCTGCTGGACACCGTCACCGCTCTCCGCGAGGCCGCCATCGAAGGCGCAGGCTTCACCAGCCTCCCCGAATGGATGGCCGCCCGCGACATCGCCGCCGGCCGCCTCATTCAACTCCTCCCCGACTGGCACATCGAACCCGTCGATCTCCAGCTTGCCCACGCCTCTCACGAGCACCTGCCCCAGCGCGTGCAGAGCCTGCTGGAGTATCTGGAAGCGGAGATCCCGAAAGAAATCCAGAAGCTGGATCTGGGGGAGAGGTGAGAGATGGTCAAACAGGCTGACCATGGAGATAATGGTCGGACAGCACGTTCATCCATCACCAGCCATGAAATCCCTGATCCTGTGCATCGCCCTTGGCATGTCGCTTTGCGCCGCCGAGCCATCCATCGACAAACAAGACCTGTTCACCGCTGGCGAAGACCCGGCCTACAACATCTACCACATCCCCGGCATCGTCGTGACCGCCAAGGGCAGCGTGCTGGCTTGGTGCGAGGCGCGGAAGCGCCCAGCCGGCGTGAGCGACTGGGACGACATCCGCATCCTGCTGCGTCGCAGCACCGACGACGGCAAAACGTGGAGCGCGCCGAAGAGCATCGCCAACGTCGAAGGCCCGAAGCAGAAAAACCCCTTCGCGCTCAAGATGAAGAACGTCGATCCCGCTGACGTCACCTACAACAACCCTGTCCTCATCGCCGACAAGGACGGTACCGTTCACATGCTGTTCTGCCTCGAATACGAGCGCGTGTTCTATCAGCGTAGCGATGACGACGGCCTCACATTCGGCAAGCCCACCGAGATCACCGCCGCGTTTGAAGCCTTCAAAAAAGACTACGACTGGAAAGTGCTCGCCACCGGTCCGAATCACAGCATCCAGCTCAAAACCGGCCGTCTTGTCGTGCCCGTCTGGCTTTCCACCGGCACCGGCGGCAACGCACATCGCCCCAGCGTCACCGCCACCATCTACAGCGATGATCAGGGCAAAACCTGGAAGGCCGGCGACATCGCCGTGCCATGCACCGAGGAATGGATCAATCCGAACGAAACCGTCGCCATCGAACTCAATGACGGCAGCGTCATGCTCAACGTGCGCAGCGAATCGAAGGCGCATCGCCGCCTCGTCACGACGAGCAAAGACGGTGCCACCGGCTGGAGCACACCGAAGTTCGATGATGCCCTGCTCGAACCCATCTGCATGGGTGGCATCGTGCGTTACAGCCACGACGGCAAGAGCCTGATCCTCTTCTCCAACCCGCACAACCTCGACAAGGAGAAAGGCAAAGCTGAACCCGGCAAAAACCGCGACCGCAAGAACGTCAGCGTCAAAATCAGCCGCGACGAAGGCCAGACCTGGCCCGTGAACAAGCTCCTCGAAGACGGCCCCAGCATGTATTCCGACATCGCCGTGACGCAGAGCGGCTCCATCCTCTGCTTCTATGGTCGCGGCACCAAGCCCGGCTTTGCCGGCGCGGGTCTGACGCTCGCCCGTTTCAATCTTGAATGGCTCGAACAGCCATGAAGCGGACTCTTCTCATGTTTTTCCTGCTCGGCGGTTTGAGCGCTGCCGAACCGCTGTTTGAAATGCAGTGTCTTTTTGCCATCACGCCGAAGAACAAGCCGAACTACCGCATCCCCTCGATCATCCAAGCTCCAAATGGCGACATCCTCGTCATCTGCGAGAAGCGCAACGACGGCCCCGGCGACATCGGCAATCACGACATCGTGATGAAACGCAGCGCGGACAAGGGGAAGACGTGGAGCGATGAAATCTTAATCCTCGACGATGAAGATCGCGTCTGCACGGATCTCACCGTCGGTCTCGACCGCGAGATAAAGAAGCTGTGGCTGTTTTTCCTGAAGGACAAAAAGCAGTTCGCCCACCTGACGAGCACCGACAACGGCCTGAGCTGGCAAGGGCCGGTGGTCATTCATGATCAGGTGATCAAACCCGAATGGCAGACGCTCAAAGGCAAGGGGGATGAGCCTGCGGGCAATCCGAAGAGCCATGCGGTGCAGTGGGAAAAAGGCTGGGTGCAGCGCTACGGCTGCGGGCCGGGCAATGCGATGATCCAGCTCAAGTCAGGCCGCCTGCTCGTGCCTGCGAGGCATCGCGAGGACACTGGCAAAGGCCGCCTGCGCAGCTTCGCGCACTGTTTCTACAGCGATGACCATGGCGCATCCTGGAAGCTCGGCGGCACGATTGGCCTCAACACGAGCGAGTGCCAGTTCATGGAGCTGAATGACGGCAGCGTGCGTGTGATCTCGCGCAATGAAAGCAGTGAAGATTCACCGGACAATCTGCGCCATCTCACGGCGATCAGCAAAGATGGCGGAGTGACATGGGAGAATCTCCATCGCCTCGAAGAACTCATCACCCCGCGCTGCCATGGCTGCGTGGAGCGTTTTGACGCGAAGACACTGCTCTTCTCCAGTCCCGCCTCACCGTTTCGCCAAAAAGAGCATCCGTATGGCCGCTACAACCTCACCGTCCGCGTCAGTCATGATGACGGCGAAACCTGGACCGCTGGAAGAACGATTTGGCCGCATCCGGGCTCTTACTCCGACATCGTCGTGCTCGATGATCGGACCATCGGCTACATCTATGAGCGTGCGGACAAAGGCAGCGATCACTACTGGGACGAACTGCACTTTGCGCGGTTCAATCTTGAGTGGCTGACAAGCGGAGAAGAAACCACGCCATGACGCCAACCTCTGGCAATCCACGCCTCCAGCGGCTCATTCTCCGCATCGTCGCCCTCGTTTCGCTCATTGCACTGCCTACGATCATTGCGCCGCGTCTTGCGGCTGAAAAACTCTCCTGGGTGATGGGCTTCGGCCAGCCGCCGATGACACCGCTGATGCTCTACATGATGGCGGGTGGCGCGGCGGTGTTTGTGAGCCAGGCCGTGTTGCTATGGGCCATTTCAGGTGACGTGATCCGGTATGCGCCACTGATTCGCCTCGTGGCCTGGATCTACCTGATCTGCGGGCCGCTGTTTCTCTGGATCGACTCCCAGGCTGGAGTGCCGAAGTGGTGGATGGTGATGGATTTCGCGGGATGTATTTCGGGAGGAGCAGCGTTGTTATGGGCCTGTTATTCCCGTCATCATCCATGAAGTCTTTGTTTCTCTGCCATCTGTTGGCCATTCTGTGCGTTACAGTTTCCGCTCAGGAGCCCACTCCGCTGCACCGCATCGTTCCGCAGACGGGGCAGGATCTGCAGACTGTTCTTCAGTTCAGCGACCAGCCTTCACCCTTCGTCAGCGCGCATCGCGGTGGGCCGGCCAAGGGCTTCCCAGAAAACTGCATCGCCACTTTCGAGCACACGCTCCGGCACACCTTCGCCATGCTGGAGATTGATCCGCGCCGAGCCAAAGACGGCACCATCGTGGTGCATCACGATGCCACGTTGGAGCGAACAACAACGGGGAGTGGCAAAGTGACAGACCACACGCTCGCGGAACTGAAGCAGTTGCGTCTGAAGGACACCGAAGGTCACGCCACACCCTTCAAGATGCCGACGCTCGATGAGGTCATCGAATGGGCGCGTGGCAAAACTGTGCTCGTGCTCGATCAGAAGGACGTGACGCCCATTGAGCGTGCTGAGATCGTCACCCGGCGCAAAGCCGAGGCCTACGTGATGCTGATCGTGTCCAGCTTCAAGGATGTGGCAGCCGTCCATCAATTAAACCCGAACATCGTGATGGAAGTGATGATCCCGAGTGTCGCCAAAGCGCAGGAGTTTGACCAACTCGGTGTCTCTTGGCGCAATGTAGTGGCCTTTGTCGGGCACACGCCTCCCGAAGACGCGACGCTCTATGAATTCATCCACCGCAAAGGCGCGTGCTGCATGATCGGTACCTCACGCAATCTCGATCGCAAGATCATCACCGGAGAGATCTCCGATATCCAACAACTCGTGTCTGGCTATCGCGCCTTCTTGGGACGTGGCGCAGACATCATCGAAACCGACATTCCGGTGCTTCTAGGGCCGCTGCTCTATAGGGCGGTGCCAGCACCAGCCTCGAAGAAGAAGTTTTTTGAACTCAAGTGACCTATCCGAATGAACCGCTGCCACACTCTTCTAATCGCCCTCAGCTTTGCCATTTTGGGCCAAGGCCGAGCCGAGGACATCGCCATGCCCGTACGCGGTCTCTACGCCCATCGTGGCGCAATGAGCACACATCCCGAGAACACCATTCCCGCGCTGGAAGAAGCCGTTCGGCTTGGCGCGCATATGATTGAGTTCGACATTCAGCTCACGAGAGATGGTGCGCTCGCCCTCATGCACGATGTCACGGTGGATCGCACCACGAATAGCAAAGGCAAAGTCACCGATCTCACTCTGGCCGAAATCAAAGTGCTCGATGCTGGGAGTAAAATGAGTGAAAAGTTTGCAGGCACACGCATCCCGACCTTTGAGGAAGCTCTCGCGGTGTTTCCAAAGAACGTCTGGCTCAACTGCCACCTCAAAGGCGGTGCCGATCTTGGCGCGGCGACGGCCAAAGTGATCGAAAAGACCGGGCGCAAACATCAGGCCTTCCTCGCTGCGATGGCCGATGCTGCGAAAGCTGCCCGTGCCGTGGTTCCCGACATCCTGATCTGCAACATGGAGCGCCAGGGCGACTCGCTGGAGTATGCGAAGGAAACCATCGCGATGAAGGCGCAGTTCATCCAACTCCTCGGCAAGGGTGAGGTGCCTGTCGAGGCCGTGAAGATGCTGAATGCCGCCGGGGTGCGGGTGAACTACTACCATGATGAGTCCGCTGAAGGTCTCCGCCGTCAATGGAACGCCGGAGTGAACTTCCCGCTCGTGAACGATTTCGCCAAAGCGATGCCCGTGGCGCTTGAGTTCGGGATTCAGCCGCTCCAATAGCCTATTATGCGCACACGTCTTTTGTTCATTCTGCTCGGTTGTTTCTCCGCCTTCGCCAGCGAGGCCGATCTCGTCATCTACGGCGGCACGCCCGCTGGACTGAGCGCGGGGATCATCGCCGCGCGTGAAGGAGCCACCGTGGTGATCATTGAGCCGACGAAATGGATCGGCGGCATGGTCACGGGCGGGCTTTGTCGCACGGATGTGGGGAAAGAGCAGACCATCGGCGGCTTCCCTCGTGAGTTTTTCACCCGTGCAGCGGCTGCGAAGCCTGGCAGTGAGATGTGGTATGCGGAGCCGAACGTGAACTTGGCCACGTTTCACGCGATGCTCAAAGAGGCCGGCGTGAAAGTCGTGACAGCGCAGTCTTTGAAGTCAATCACGAAGGAAGACGTGCGCATCACCAGCCTGACCACAGCGGACGGCACAACGTATCAGGGAAAAATGTTCATGGATGCCTCTTATGAGGGTGATCTCATGGCGGCGGCCAAGGTGAGTTACATCGTCGGGCGCGAAAGCCGCGCGCAGTATGGCGAGCCGCTCGCGGGTTATTATCCGATGCCAATTCGCCCGCGCACCGTGGGGGTGATGGAGAGCGACTGCCCGAGTATCGGTGGCAAAGGCCCGGCCTACATCCACGGCACACCCGCGAGCATCTCAGGCCTCGGTGCCGATGGAAAACCGATCTTTGGCGTGTTCACCGCGTCCAAACTCCAGCCGGGTGATGCAGATCATCGCACGCAGGCTTACAACTTCCGCATCTGCGTCACGCAGCGGCCGGACATCTTCGTGCCGTTTCCGAAGCCCGCGAATTACGAGGCTTCGCGCTACGAGTTGCTGCTGCGTTTGATCCAGGCCTTCCCTGGCGTGCGTTTTGGACGCCTCTTCCACATCGGCCTGACTTCGCACGGCAAATACGACCTCAATGCGCAGGGTCTGTTTTCCACCGACTATCCCGGTGTCAACTTTGGCTATCCCGATGGTGATGCGGCCACGCGTGCGCGGATATGGCAGGACCACATCGACTTCACGCAGGGCATGTTCTGGTTCCTCGGCCACGATGAACGCGTGCCGCGGAGTCTGCGCGAGCAGGCGCTGAGCTGGGGCCTGTGCAAAGATGAGTTCGCCGACAACCATCACTGGCCCTACGCGCTCTACATTCGCGAAGGCCGCCGCATGATTGGCGAACACGTCATGGTGCAGAAGGATCTGCAAACCGACATCTTCAAAGAGGATGGCGTCGGCATGGGCTCCTTCCTCATCGACTGCCACATCGTGCAGCGCATCCTCGCCGAGGACGGCACCGTGCGCGATGAAGGCAGTTTTCAGGACACACCTGCGCTGCCGTATCAGATCGCCTATCGCAGTCTCACGCCAAAACGAACCGAATGCGAAAACCTGCTCGTGCCCGTGTGCCTCTCTGCCAGTCACATCGCGTATTGCTCGCTGCGCATGGAGCCGGTTTACATGGCCCTCGGTCAAGCCTGCGGTCTCGCCGCCGTGCAGGCGATTCATGGTAAATCCAGCGTGCAGGACATTGATGTGAAAGCGCTGCGCGAAAAATTGCTCGCACAGAAGGCCGTGCTCGAACTCCCCGAACTCGCGAACATGCCGCGCTCCGCCAAACTTCCCGGCATCGTCATGGATGACTCTCAAACCACACAGACCGGTCACTGGACTGGCAGCACCTATGGCAATCCCGTCGATGGCGCGAGTGTCCACGATGCGAATGCCGAGAAAGGCAAGCTGAGCATCACCTACACGCTTCAAGTTCCCGCCAGTGGCAGCTACGAAGTGCGCGTGTCGTATGCGGCTGCGCCCAATCGCGCCAGCAATGTGCCCGTGAGCATCCAGCACGCCGATGGCACCGCTGCTGCCACGGTGAATCAAAAGCGGAAGCCGCCCCAAGACGATCTGTTCATCAGCATCGGCGCTTTCCAATTCGACAAAGACAAGCCCGCCGTCATCACCATTCGCAACGACAACACGGACGGCATTACCGGCGCAGATGCCGTGCAACTCCTGCCCAAATGAACGTCATGAAGCACCTGCTCACCTTCCTTCTCTTCGCTGCTTCATTGACCGCTGCTGAACTCACCACCACCGATGTCTGCATCTACGGCGGCACATCAGGCGGCGTGATCGCTGCGGTCGAAGCAGCACGACTTGGCAAGAAGACCGTCCTCATCGAATCCACCCAGCGCCTCGGCGGCATGAGCAGTGGTGGCCTTGGCATGACGGACAACGGTTCCACGGACACCATCGGCGGCTTGTCACGGGAGTTTTATCAGCGCGTGTATCAGTTCTACCTGAAGCCGGAGAACTGGAAGTTTCAGAAGCGCGCGGACTACCTCGCCTGGCTGCCGAAGATCTGGGGCGTGGATGGTCCGCGCATGGAGGAGATCAAGGCTGCGTTCCTCTTTGAGCCACGAGCAGCAAAAGCAGTCTTTGATGACATGGTGCGCGAGGCCGGTGTGCAGGTCATGTTTGGCGAGCGGCTGGATTTGAAGAAGGGCGTGGTCAAGGACGGTCAGAAAATCGTCAAGATCGTCATGGAGAGCGGGCGTGAGTTTGCGGCGAAGGTCTTCATTGATGCCAGCTATGAAGGCGATCTGATGGCGAAGGCAGGCGTGAGTTACATTGTCGGTCGAGAGCCGAACTCGAAGTATGGCGAGACGCTGAACGGCACCTTTCCCTTCACTCCCGCGCCGTTCCCGAAGGTCAGTTCGTATGTGATTGCGGGTGATCCCAAGAGCGGGTTGCTGCCGCGCGTGGCAGCCCAGCCGCCCGCCCCCAAGGGCAACGGCGATCATCGCGTGCAGGGCTACAACTTCCGCGTCTGCCTCACCGATGTGCCGGAGAACCGCGTGCCCATCGAAAAGCCCGCCAGTTACAACCCGCTCGACTACGAACTGCTAGCCCGGTACATCGCCACGATGAAAGACGTGAGGCCCGGGCCGGCCAAGCACGCGGCCGTCGGCCTGCGTGGCAAGGGCGGTAACCTGGGCATCAGCTTTCATCTGGTGCCGAACCGCAAGACGGACTCCAACAACGGCAGCGAGTTTGGCAGCGATGTCTATGGCCCCAGCTACGAGTGGCCCGAGGGCGACCACGCGAAGCGCGAGCAGCTTTTCCAACTCCACAAAGACTACACGCTCGGCCTGCTGTGGTTCCTCGGTCATGATGAGCGCCTGCCCATCGAGGTGCGCACCGAGATGCAGCGTTGGGGACTCGCGAAGGATGAGTTTGCCGACACCGGCCATTTCCCGCATCAAATCTATGTCCGCGAGGCCCGCCGCATGATCAGCGACTACGTCGTCACCGAGCACGACGCCAAAGGCGGCCCGCATGCCGAGGATGGCGTCGCGCTGGCCTCGTATCCTCTCGATTCGCACGGCGTGACGCTCTACGTCGATGAAACCGGCCTGCTGCATCGCGAGCGCGGCTTCTTCGTTGGCGGATTCAGCGCCTTTCCCATCAGTTATCGCTCTCTCAGACCCAAGGCAGATGAATGCGTCAATCTGCTGGCGATCAGCTGCCTCTCAGCCTCGCACGCGGCTTACGGCTCCGTGCGCATGGAGCCCGTCTTCATGATGCTCGGCCACGCTTCCGGTGCCGCCGCGAGCATCGCCATCGATCAAGGCGTCACGCTGCAAAACGTGCCGTATGTGCTGCTGCGTGAACGCCTGCTAGCTGAGAAACAAATCCTGGAGCACCAAGCGCGGGCCGCGAAGCCCGCCGCGTCAGCCACGCCTGAAAACACAACCGCTGTGGCACCCAACGAGCAGCTTGTGGCCGATGTAAAAGCGCTCGTGGAGAAGAAGATCGTCGATTCCGGCGACTACTGGCTCACCAACGCGCAGAAAGGCCGCAATTGCGATGGCATGCAGGTTCAAGCCCTGCTCATGAAGATGGCGGCTCACTTTGAACCCGTGACCAAACTCGCCGATGCGCTGCGGGTGCTCGCCACGCACAAAGTCCTCGCTTCCGCCGCCTACTGGCAGGAACGCGCCACCACTGACCGCAAATGCAGCGGCGACAATGTTCGTGCTGTGATTCGGAACTTTGTCCGTCTCGCGAAATAATCACCGGCATTCGACTTATCACCCAGCCTCTATCCCATGCGTTCCCTGACTCTTATTCTGTTGGTCTGCTCACTGTCCGCTTACTCCCAGGAAATCCGCCGCAAGCCGCTGATCTTGTCCCAAGGCGGCACGCCGGAGAAACCGGCGGTGTTTGATGGCAAGGGCATGATCATCGACCTCGGGATCGACATCACGGGGCACGATTGGATCAAGGATGGCGACGTTTGGACCTCACGCGGTCCGTTGCCTGGTCATCCGCCGGTGGATGATGAGCAGCGCGCCGGATTGTTCATCGATGAGGTGCCGCTGCGGATCAGGCGCGACCGCGAGGCCGAGAAGAAATCCGGCGTGGCGAAGAAAGTTATCTTTGCAGCTCCCAAAGCCCTGCAACCAGGCCAGGTGGGCTGGGCGGTAGATGGATCGCTCTATTTCCGCTGGCCGAAGGACAAGAAGCCGGGCGACGCACTCATCTTCCAGCCGCCACCGGGTTTGGCGAGTGGTGTCGCCATTGCGTGCTCTTACATCAAGGTGCGCAATGTGACCGCGATGCATGCCGCGAATGACGGCTTCAACATTCATGGCAATCGTGTCGGCATCCGGCTGGAGAATGTGAAGGCGCTTTCCAATGGCGACGAGGGCATCAGCGCGCACGAAACCGTGCAGATGGACGTGGTGGACTCCGAGATCGCGTGGAATGGCTCCGCAGCCGGTGGCGTGGCCGATGTGAACGACTCAATCACTACCTACACGAACTGCGAGCTGCATCACAACGTGAACTCAGCCTTCTTCTTTGATGGCAAATCGCACCGCGTGACGAACTGCGTCATTCATCATCAGGACAAAGACATCGTGGTGCGTGGTGAGGGTGTGACGGTGGAGCAATCGGGCAACGTGTGGCGGAAGGAATGAGGAAGGCTGGTCATCTACCCTGACCAGCAACAACAGGGCCTGCCGCTCGTCTTGAGAACATGTTTCCAACCATGAAACCGCACGCCCTCCTGCTTCTCATCGCGACGTCTCTCCAGGCGCTCGAACCGCTGCCGCTGATGGACGTGGTGACGGTGAATGGCATCGAATTGAGTGCCAAGTCGCCGCCGAAAGGCCTCGCGATCGACAAGGACATGGGATTGCTCTTGGTGGAGGTTATCAAGGGCCAGGTCGTGCATCGCACGCAGACGCGCATCCTCGAAACACGAGCTACGATCACACCGAAGGGCGATTTTTTGCTCATGTTCCCGGAGGGTGATCATTACGCCAAGAGCAAGGGAGAGAAGATCAACTCGATGATGGCCTGCCGCTCCACGGACAAGGGAAAAACCTGGAGCGCGCCCGCCGCGGCCTATGACATCCCGTATGGGCAGCATGGCTTCATCCCGCTGATCCCACGCGGCACGCAGCGCATCTACTGCTTTGGCACACAGCCGATTCCGGGCAAGTGGACGTGGGAAGAGGGCAAACGCGAGAACGCGCCCATCGGCTGGCGCACATCCGATGACGACGGTCACACTTGGTCTGACGTGCATCTCATCGCGCCGGTGAATGATCCGGGCTTCATGGGCATGTCGGTCATGCGCATGACGGAGACGGATGCAGGAACGTGGCTCATAGGCTCGCATCTCGCCGACTGGTCCAAGAAGCTCTTCACCACGCAGCAATACCTGCTGCGCAGTGAGGATCAGGGCAAGACTTGGACCGTGCTGCCGAATGCGCGTCCGAAAGGCTGGTTCGCCGAAGGGTTTAACCGCATGGACGAAGGCCGCCCGCTAAATCTCGGCGGTGGACGAGTTCTTTTCATGTCGCGCACGCCGCAGGGGCATCTCTTCACTGCGTGGAGCAAGGACGATGGCAAAACCTGGACCGATCCCGCGCCCAGCACGCTCGTGCATCCCGACGCGCCGCCGATGCTGTTCCCATTGTCGGATGGCAAGACACTCGTCGCCTTCCATCACAACAAAGTGCCAACCACCGGCGACGGCGAACTCAGTGACAAGGCCGAGTTGATGAAGATGCGCAGCGAAGTCTGGGCCTCCCTCTCCACGGATGAAGGCCATACCTGGAGCGAGCCGCGCTTCGTGCTCGCGAACGCCGTCGCACCAGTTCATGCGGTCTCCGGCTTCAATTCGCAGTGCTCGTATATCGACGCGTTCACCGAGAACGGCGTCATGCACATTTTCATGCCGCATCGCTGGCAGCAGGTGCTGCATTTGACGGTCAAAGAAGACGCGCTCGGCAAGCTGCCGACAAAGGCCCAGTTGCAAAAGATCGCCGCGTCTGCCGCGAAGACTCCGATCTTCACCACCCCCATCTCGGCGAAGCTGGAGCCGACACGTCGTGTGGTTTACAAGAAGGTAGGAGATCGTGAACTTAGTCTCGACATCTTCGAGCCAGCCGATTTGAAGAAGGGTGACAAGCGCGCCTGCTTCGTCGCCATTCACGGCGGCGGCTGGACCAGCGGATCACCGCGTTCCATGTATGTCTTTGCCGATCACTGCGCGAAGCTCGGCATGGTGGCGATCAGCGTGCAATATCGCCTCTACAAAGCAAAGACACCCGTGACGGTCTTCGAGTGCGTGAAGGATGCGCGTGCCGCCCTGCGCTATGTGCGCGCTCATGCGGCTGAGCTGGGCGTCGATCCAGAGAAAATCATCGCGAACGGTGCTTCCGCAGGCGGCCATCTCGCCGCCGCGACAGCGATGTTTGACGGCGTGGACCATGCGGATGAGAACCTCGACGAGTCATGTCATCCGAACGCACTCGTTCTCTTCTCACCAGTCATCGACACCTCGCTGGAAGGCTACGGCAATGCCAAGATCGGCGAGCGCTGGCAGGAACTCTCTCCCGCACATCAAGTGCGCGCGGATCTGCCGCCCACGCTGCTGTTTCATGGCGATGGCGACACCACCACGCCGATTCTGGGTGCCCGCGTTTTCGCCGAGGCCATGAAGAAAGCGGGTAATCGCATCGAGTTCGTGTCACCGCCCGGAGCCATCCATACCTACATGTTCAAGGATGCCTCACTGTTTGAGCAGACCCTGAAACAAATGGACACGTTTTTTGCGTCACTTGGCTTTGTGCAGGCGAACTGAGTTAGGGATTGTCTCACTCTCCTCGTCCACGCCGCTTGCTGTGGACGATGCCACCGAGCCTACTTATGATCAGCAGGCACGACGACGCTTCCTTCTTCTCATCTAAACCACCTCACATTTCATGGAATACAGACAACTCGGCGGCTCCGGCTTCAAAGTCCCCGCTCTCACACTCGGTACAGGCACCTTTGGCGGCGGAACGGAATTTTTCAAAGAATGGGGCGCGTCCGATGTCGCAGAAGCCTCGCGCCTCATCGACATCTGTTTGGAGCATGGCCTGACCATGTTTGATTCGGCGGACATCTACTCAAACGGTTTGGCGGAGGAAATCCTCGGCCAAGCGATCAAAGGCCGTCGTGACCAGGTGCTCATCTCCACCAAGGGCACCTTCCGCTTTGGCGACGGGCCAAACAACGTCGGCTCCTCCCGCTGGCATCTCATTCGCTCCGTGGAGGCCAGCCTGAAGCGTCTCGGGACCGACTACATCGACCTCTATCAGCTCCATGACTTCGATGCCATGACGCCCGTGGAGGAAGTCGTGGGCACGCTGGATGATCTCGTGCGCGCTGGGAAAATCCGCTACATCGGTGTGTCGAACTTCTCCGGCTGGCATCTCATGAAGTCACTGGCACATGCCGACAAGTTTGGCCTCACACGCTACGTCGCCAATCAGACCTACTACTCGCTCATCGGGCGTGAATACGAGTGGGAACTCATGCCTCTCGGCGTGGATCAGAAAGTCGGTGCTGTCG
>CAMCWM010000071.1 GCA_945882215.1 Akkermansia muciniphila
ATGATGCTTTTCCTCAAGCGACTCTATGAGTTCCTGGTTCAGGCCCAGGTCAGCATCGCCCGGTTTTTCACCGGCCTCCCGTTCTGGAAGGATGTGGAAAAAATATGCCTGATCGTCGCCGGTCCAGTCCGGGGTGTCGCCAACCTGGCGCTCCGGCTTTTCCCCTTCCTGCGGCGGTTTGAAAAGTACCTCGAAGTGGAGTCACTCCGAAGCAGATCGCCCGTCATTCTCGCCTTCTCGATCACCCTTCTCGCTTTCCGGGGCATTCTGACCTCTCCCAACGGCCACATCGGCACCGACCTGTCCGTATTCCCCCTCCTCACCCTCATCTCCTGCTTCAATCCCTTCCTCGGGGGTCTCAGTGGTCTGGTTTTCGGTGCCGCAGATCTCGTGCAGAAGCTGGTCAAACCCGACATCTACGGCGCAATGACCTGGTCGCACCCAAATTACATGGGTGCCCTGGTGGGATACGTCGCCGCCTACAGCATCACCGTCTGGATGGGAGTGATGCCGGGACTGGTCTCCCGCATTGGACGGGATTATGCGATCTCATTCTTCCGGAAAATCTGGGCGAAGCGGGCGACTGCCCACGCGGACGGAGCGACCCCGCTTCCCTTCGATTCCTGGACGGGCGCAGCCGGGCTTCTCGGCAGCATGGTGGGTGCGATGGTCACGGCCTTCACCGGAGTCAGGTTCGTCGCGCCCATCCTCGAATGGCCTGCCTTCCACTGGCGCCCCAGTCCGGATGTAAGCTGCTACAAAGCCGAACTGGCCACACTGCAAGCGTCAGCATCACGGTCTGCCGTCATGGGGATCGTCGGAGGGGGCGTCGTCGCGACCACACCTCCGGTGGACACTCCCCCACCGATTCCGATTGATGCCACACCTCCTCCTATTCCCGGCGCTGTTCCAGACGCTGCCGCAGCCGAGGCGGAAAGGATTCGGCAGTCCATCTCACAACTTGAAAATGAGTTTTCCGAAAGTCGCAGGCAGGCGGATTACTACCGCAGCAAACTCGCCGAGGGCGACCCTCGGCAACGCGATTTCTACCAGAGTCAGATCCGTTTTCACGAGAGCAATGCCTCGAACTATCGTGACAACATCAACGCCCTCAAGGGTGACGGCGTTCTTCACCATACACGGACGGATCTCGACGAGTTCAACATGCGTGCAGAGGATCCCGGGATCCGTGAAGCACGTGAAAAATGGGAGCAGTCCCGGGCCGAACTCGCCGAAACCCGGCGCCAGATGGCCGAGCGTGAAAGGCAGGCATTGATCGACGAGATCAACGAAGGGTTGAACCGGGAGGTTACCGAGCGGGATGTCACTGCTGAAGCCTCCCGCGGAATAACCAAGGATCTCCTGTCTCTTTGGAACAGCGCCACCAGTGCGGATTCGTGGCAATATGCGTGGGATCTGGGTGTAAAACCCACCTTGGATTCCTTGGCTGACACTGCCCACGACCTCACCCACGTCCCTGATTCCATCGTGAAGGTCAAAGACTTTTACGTTGGTGAAGTTGAGCGCGACAAGCTCACCGGTGACTTGAAGAAGGGCGGGATCGTGCGTGTGCTTGCAGAGTGGGCAGGACGCACCACCGTTGATCCGTCTCAAGGCGGCATCGAATTTGCGAAGTTCTGCTCCGACACGCTGATCAAACCCATTCACGAGATCATTGATCCCAAATTGACCATTCAGGAACGGCTTCAAGCGCTTGGCAAAGTCGAGTTTGACCTGGCTCTGGGCGAGGCCGTCGGCGCCGTGGCTAAAGCAGGTGGAGGAGTCGCCAACCGTGCTCTCGGACTGGCTGACGATGCCGCGGTCGCCGGCACCGCACTTGCCGACGAAGTCGCTGCTGGCGCGGCAAAACCCAGCAAACCGCTCGGCACCTTGAGACGCGAAGCATTCGAAGAAACCCGGAAGCTTTTTGCCGAGCGCACCAAGATGATGGAAAAGATGAACAACATCGCCGACGAGTTGCAGAAGATCGACAAGTTGGATGATCTGGCCGCCCAACAACAAGCCTTGGACGCTCAACGGCGGGCATTGGCCGAACTCAAGAAGACCGATGCCTCCACGTTCAATCTCGTGAAGAAGGAGGTCCACCCCTCAACCCTGCGGAGCGTTGAGGCAGCGAGTGCGAAACTGAATAACGACATTTTGAGCAAGGCCGCCAAGGAGCTCGAGGCGCGGGGGTTCAAGGTAGAGGTGAAACTGGCCGGGAATCCCGGCGGTGCGGATTGTGACGCCTTCTGGTCAATCACGGACAAGAATGGTGTGGCGCTAACTGAGAGACAAGCGGGCAAGCTCGCCGACAGCACAGTCAAGGGGGTGGTTGAACGTGACTTCTCGCACCTGGGTGCCAGCGCGGACGATCTTGGCTACAAGACGATGAACGGCAGCCCTGAAAAATTCGCCTTCAACCCCAATGAAGCACGCGTGACCACTTATAACGGAAAACTCGGCCCGGATGGCAAAATCCAATTTACACCCGGCGAAAAAACAGGCCCTCAGTGGGGCCGTGACCCATGGAAAATGCGTCCGGGCGCGCGCATCGGCCAAGGAGCGATGACCCCGCAAGGGGTCAAATCATTGGGAAATGTGCTCGAAACCAAAACCGAGAAAATTGTCAAACTCGGTGCTAACGCAAAACCTGCAGATTTACTCGATGCAGCGCGGGAGATCGTTAAGACCGACATTCGCCTCACTTCGCCAATGGCAGACCGGGTCGCGACAACGCTGCCCGCCGAGTATTCCGAGTTCCTGAGCAAGTGTCGTCAAGCATTGTCGGGCGATCTGGGCACCACCGCCCTGCCACCGGCCTCCGATTGGAATCGCATTCTTCAGGACGGAGTCCGCGCCATTGAAAGGAACCTTCCCAAATGAACCCCTCGTCTCCTTCAACCATGTTTCAGTTCAAGCTGCCTGGTGCGTATGTTTCGCATCTTTTGCACAAGGTGGGAGGGCCGCCCGCCCCGCTCTCACCAGTGGTTCACTTGTGGGCAAAACTCCGCGCCGTCGCACCAAATCCGGACCCTGGGGCAGAGTTGCCCCTCTCGGAAGACGCGCTCGCTGCAGCCATGGACACGTTGCTACGGCCAAAGAAACTGATCGGCATCCGCCTTGGGGGTAACCGCAATGTTCCTGAACAACGCCGTTTTGCCAGCGTCGAGGACGATGGCGTTCAAGCAGGCATGCTGGAGCTAGTCTCCGGCAACGTGCTCCTTGAGGGATTCAAAAGTGAAAGTGATTTGATCGACTGGCTCATTACGGCAATCGCCCCTTTGCAATTTGCCCATCAGATGGGAGCCCGTCTCATCCCCGAAAACCTCACCACGGGCCAGTACCTCCACATTCTCCATCTCATCGATTTCTACCGGCGCTGTCACTATCAGTCGATGCTCGACTACACTGCGGAAGACGAACTGTCTTTCAGTTCCCGAAGCTTCGAGCAGACACTCTTTGAATCGCTCCATTCAGGGGATTATCGCTGGCTGCTGCCAGCTTCGAACATTCTGGCACCGACATCGATCACCGGTCCAGGGGACGACTCCTTTCAATGGCTGGGTGGGCATGGCCTGGTGACCAGGGCAAAGGATGTGAAACACAATGGTCTTTGGACCTTCGACGAAGTTGGCGAAAGACTTGGAGTCGAGTTTTTTGCCGGCTGGCTCGGATCGGCCGGAATCGAAACAGGCTTGGTGACTGAGAAAGGCCCAAGACGGGGACGCGATGCGCTGGTCGTTCACACGACAATCAAAGGACTGCATGCCTTTCGCCTGGCTCCAGATGGAACGGTCCGTTATGACCCGCTCGGGGCAGACATTCTTCCGGATCGTCTCAGAACTCTTATCGACCAAGGCGCTGGAGAAATCGTTCCCTCTATTGAGACGCCAGTCCCTCAGAGAGGCACGGGGGCACAACATATGGCCTTCTTTTGTCCGCAGTGTGGCGCGTCAGTCCCTGATGGAGCGCATTTCTGTGCTGCCTGCGGCAAGCCAATGCAGCAACCAGCCACGCCAACATGCCCAAGCTGCGGCAAACCCGTTCATGCCGGCGAGAAATTCTGCGGCTCATGCGGCCACCACCTTTCCTGAAATCAACCATCCAACACACCATGAAAACCTGCGCCTCCTGCCATCAAACCACAACAGACCAGTCATCATTCTGTCCCGCATGCGGTGCGGCTTTCGCACCACCCGCCGCCACCAAACAGGAGTCCACCCTTCTGAAATGGCTGCGCAAACTCGGCATCTATCGTTCCGGTGCGACTGCCGCCGTCTATCACAACGCCATCGAGCGTCCCATCGAGTTCCAGATGGAAGGCGTGCTGGACGCCTCGAAGGATCTCGTGACAAAAGAAGATTTCCGGAGACACCCGCCACCTCTTCCGGGTGAAAAACACTGAACCAAGCCTGCACGGGCTTGACGGTCACTTCACAGCCACGGCTTCGCTCGCAGGCGTCAGCACCTTCTGCAACGGCTTGGGATAGACGCCGAGGATGAGGATGGTGAGCGCGAGGACTCCGGCGACGGACTTGGTGGCGGTGCTGAGCGTCAGGGCCGGGCTGTCGGTGCCTTCGGAGGTGTACATCGCGAGGATGGTCTTGAAGTAGTAATAGAACCCGGCGGCGGCGGCGATGACGGCACAACTGAGGGCACCCCAGTAGCCGTGGTCGGCGAGACCGAGGAAGACAAAAAGCTTGCCGATGAATCCCGCAGTGAGCGGCAGACCAGCGAGTGACGCAAAGGAGATCGTCATCAGCAAGGCAAGCAACGGATTGCGTTTGGCGAGGCCGGCAAAGTCTTTGATGTCCTCGCCAAGGCCGTTGGCACGCATAAGACCGAGGCCGAGGAAGCCGAGAACGGTCAGCGGCAGGTAGGTGGCGAGGTAGAAGGCGACGATGCCGCCGGAAGAGAGATCGAAGCGGGCGCTGTCACGGCAGGCAAGGGCGAGGAGCAGATAACCGGCGTGGCTGATGCTGGAGTAAGCGAGCAGACGCTTCACGCTGGTCTGGAAGATCGCGGGCAGGCTACCGAGCAAGGCGGTGAGAGAACCGACGACGAGCAGCAGCGCCTGAATTTCAGTGGCGATGATGGAGCCTTCGACGAGGAAGGCATCGAGCGCACGAGTGAGGACGACGAAGCCGGCGGCTTTGGAGCCGACCGAAAGGAAGGCGGTGACGGGTGTGGGAGCACCTTGATACACATCTGGCACCCACATGTGGAAGGGCGCGGCGGCGACTTTGAAGCCGAGTCCGCAAAGCAGCATTGCCGCGCCGAACAAAGCGGCGGTTTTGCTGGTGGCGGGATTGGCGAGCGCTTTGGCGATGCCGTCGAAACTCATGGTGCCGGTGGCTCCATAGATCCAAGCGATCCCATAGACGAGGATGCCGGTCGAAAGGGCGCCAAGGATAAGGTATTTGACGCCGGCTTCGAGGCTGAAGGCGCTTTTGCGGGCAAAGGCGACGAGGACGTAGAAGCTGACGGTGACGAGTTCGAGCGCGACGAAGACGGTCACCAAATCGCGTGCCGAAGCCATCCACATCATGCCGACGCAGACGATGAGCGGCAGGCTGAACATTTCGGCGAGTTTGCCATCGACGGTGAAGCGCGTGAGATACGGAGCGCATTCGAGCGTGAGCCAGAGCACGAGGAGTGTGATGACGAGCGCGAAGCCTTTGTAGAAAAGGGCGAGCGTGTCGAGCTGATGCCACGGCTGCATGAAGCTGGGCAGGCTGGCGGTGTCGTGTTTTGCGAAGACGAGCAAAACGAGCGCGAGCGCGGTGCCAGCGATGGCGGTGAGGCCAAGCGTGCGGCGGGAGATGTCGGGCTTGAAGGCCTCGACCAGCAGAAGGACGAGTCCGAGAAGGGCGAGGCCGGCTTCGATGGTAAAAACGCTCATGGCAGGACTACAGCGCGGATTTCATGAGGTTAAGCAGCAGCCAGGGGCAGCAGCCGGTGACGAGGAGCGTGGCGGCGAGCAGGATGAACGGCACGCGCTGCGATACGGCGGGGTCGATCATGAACAAGCCGGTGGTGGCGCTGCCGTGAAAGATGCTGCGATAGGCGCGCAGCATGTAAACGGCGGACATCACGACGCCCCAGAGGGCGAGGAAGACGGTCCAGTGAAGATTGCTCAACACGCCCGCTTTGAAGCTGGTGAAGGAGCCAGCGAAGATCATCACCTCACCTGCGAAGTTGGTGAGACCGGGCAAGCCAATGGAAGCGAAGGCTCCGAAGGCGAACAACACGGTGAAAGCAGGCGCGTGAGCGGCGAGACCGCCGAGCTTGTTGTATTCGAGGGTGCCAAGCTGATTGCGCATGCGGCCACAGAGCCCGAAGAGCAGCGCAATCGACACACCGTGCGCAAACATGAGGATCACCGCGCCTTTGAGGGCAATCTCGGTGCCTGCGGCGATGCCGAGGAAGATGTAGCCCATGTGCATGACGCTGGAGTTGGCGAGCGTGTCGTCGAGGCGGTTCGCGTGGATGGTGACGAGGCCCATGACGAGGATGTTGCCCAGCAACATGAGCAGCAGGGCGTTTTGCACCCACTCGACATGCACCGCCTGCGGCAGCAGCGGCATGGCGATACGGATGAGGCCGTAGAGGCCGAATTTTTTCAGCACGCCGGAGTGCAGCATCGCGACGGGCGTCGGTGCGGTGGCGTAAGCGGGCGCTGCCCAGCTATGGAATGGGAACAGGCTGACGAGCGAGCCGAAGCCGAGCAGCAGAACGAAGAAAATCTGCGCCTGCTTGGCGGCGGGCAGTGGAGTGAGCGTCGCCTGATTGCGCAATGCCTCGAGATCGAAGGTGAGCTTGGAGCCGCCGCTGAATTCCAGTACAGCCCAGACCAGGCCGACGAGGAGCACCAGACTGCCCGCCCCAAGGTAAATCGTGGCTTTCCAAGCGACGGCTTTGCGTTGCGCGGCATCAGCACGACCGTGCAGCGCGATCATGAGGAAGGTCGGGATCAGCGCGAGTTCGTGGAAGGCGTAGATGAAGAAAACATCGGTGGTGAGGAAGGCGCCGAGCGCACCCCCGCCAATGAGCAGCGAGGAGATGTAAAAGATGTTCGGCCGGTCTTCGATCTGCCAGACGGCGGACAGCATGACCAGCGTGGTGAGCAAGGCGAGGATGAGTGAAATGCCATCCGCACCAACGGCGAAGCTGAGCGACGGATTGTCGAGGATCGGCCGTGAATACGTGAAGGCGAGGCCGTTGGCGGCCTTGCCGGAGTATTGCACCGTGGCAACGAGCACGAGGATCAGATTGAGGAACGTGGCACCAAGAGAGGCGGCACGGGCAGGCGCACCGAGCCAGATCGCCAGGGCGGCGAGCAGCGGGAGTGCGATGATGATTTCAAGAACGCTCATTCAATTTTTCCATCAATGACCCAGGCGGGGCAGCACAAACACGACGAGATAAACCACGGCGATGACTCCGCCGCCCAGCAGGAAGGTGTAGCCTTGCAAATGGCCCCCTTGCAGCATGCGGGTGGCGGCACCGAGGCGGGCGACGATCGCCGCCGGCAGACGCGCGACGAGGCCGTCAACAAACACGCGCTCCAAGCCTGTGACGATCCAGGCGAGGCGGTCCTGGCAGACACGGACGATGACGGCGTAGATTTCGTCGAAGTAGAACTTGTTGGCGAAGAGCTTGATGCTGACCGGATCTTTGTCCTTGCCGCGATAGAGGTAGATCGCACCACCAGCGCCCACGATGAGGGCGATGAGCGAGGCAAAGAGGACGGTCTGATGGCCTTCGACGTGCGGCGGTTTCATCGCCTGCAACGGCGTTGAAAGGATGTCGAAGGCGGAGAAGATCGAGAAAAGGGCCAGAATCGCGAGTGGCAGGATCATGACCATCGGTGCCTCGGTAGCGTGATGCGCGGAATCGGTGCGCGGCTTGCCGAGGAAGGCGACGATGAGCAGCCGCGTCATGTAAAACGAAGTCAGCACGGCGGTGAGGGTGCCGGCGTGGAAAAGGATGTTGCTGCCACTGTCATACGCCGCCCCGAGCACAGCCTCCTTGCTCCAGAAACCACTGAGCGGCGGCAAACCCATCAAGGCGACGGTGCCGATGGCAAAGGTCCAGAAGGTGACGGGCATGTGCTTGCGCAGGCCGCCCATCTTCCAGATGTCCTGCTCGTGATGGCAGGCATAAATGACCGCGCCAGAACCGAGGAAGAGCATCGCTTTGAAGAAGGCGTGCGTGTAGAGGTGGAACATGGCCGGATGGCCGGGTTCGGCGGCATGCGGGACATGCCCATGCTGCGCTGCCATGGCGACGGCACCGACGGCCATGACCATGTAACCCAACTGCGAGAGCGTGGAGTAGGCCAGCACACGTTTGATGTCGTTCTGCTGCGTGGCCATCAACGCGGCGAGCAAGGCAGTAACACAACCGATGCCAGCGATGATTTCCGCCGCGAGCGGCGATGCGGTGATGAGGAAGCTCACACGCACCAGCATGTAAACACCCGCCGCGACCATCGTGGCCGCGTGGATGAGCGCGGAGACCGGTGTGGGGCCTTCCATCGCGTCTGGAAGCCAGACGTGCAGCGGGAACTGGGCGGATTTGCCGACCGCGCCGAGGAAGATGCACAGAGCGGCAGCCGTGGTGAACCCAGCGCTGTAACCGGGCGCGTCGGGACGCAGCGGGCCGGAGCTGAAGGCTGTGGCGAGATCATCAAGGTTCACATTGCCGCCATTGGCCCCAAACAGCAGCAGAATGCCGATCATGAAGCCGAAATCGCCGATGCGGTTGGTGAGGAAGGCTTTTTTACAGGCCTCGGCGGCGCTGGCCTTTTGATACCAGTGGCCGATCAGCAGGTAGGAGCTCAAGCCAACCAGCTCCCAGAAGATGAACATCATGATCAGATTGCCAGCGAGCACGATGCCGGTCATGGAGAACATGAAGAGTGACAAAGCGCCGAAGAACCGCGGCTTGGCATCGTCGTCCTTCATGTAACCGAGGGAGAAGATGTGCACCAGCATGCCGATGAAGCTGACGATGAACATCATGCCCCGGCTCTGCTTGTCGATCAGGACATCAATGCCCGCCTGGAGCTGGCCGACCTCGATGAAGGGCAGCAGCAGCTTGTTGTCATCGTCCGCGGCCAGGAAGAACAGGCAGGCAACGAAGGAAATGATCGAGGAACCGACGGAAATGAGGACAGCGGCACCTTTGAGCTGGCGGTGGCCCAGCAGGATGAGGAGCGCCGAAAAGAAGGGCAGCAGAAGGATGATGCTGGCGTGCATGTCGGCGCGTTATCCTTGAAGTTTGGTGACAGACTCGACATCGACACTCTGCTTCGAGCGGAAGAGCGCCACGATGATGGCAAGACCCACGGCCACCTCAGCGGCGGCCACGGTGATGGTGAAAAAGACCAGCGACTGCGCGGTGTAGTCCGGCAGACCGTTGACGAGGTGGAAACGCGAAAAGCCGACCAGCGCGAGGTTGGCGGCACTGAGCATCATCTCCAGGCACATATAGACGATGATGATGTTCCGCCGTGCGATGACGCCGGCGAGGCCAAGCGCGAACAACATGCCGCTGACGACGAGGTAATGACCAAGCGTGATCATGGCGTGCCGCTCCTTTCGCGTTTGCTGAGCACCACGACGCCAATCGTGCCGACGAGCAGCAGCAGGCCGATGACCTGAAGGTGGAAGCCGTATTGATCAAATAGCGTGAAACCGATCAGCTTGGCATCGGGCAGCGTGCCGGCCTTGAGGTCGTTGGTGATCGTGGGCAGCGCTGCTCTGCCGAGCTTCCCGGCGGCTTCAGCGAGTTCAAGCGGGGTATTCGCGGTGCTTTTCTTGGCGAAACCAGTTCCACTGACAACGGCAATGATTTGAATGGTGAGAAGAACCGCCAGTAACACGCCTGACACGATGGCGGGCAGGTTCAGTTTCTTGCCTTCCTCGGCCTTGATGTCGAGCAGCATGATGATGAACAGGAACAAGACCATCACCGCACCGGCATAGACGAGGATTTGAATGATGCCGATGAAGTAGGCATCAAGGCTCAGGAACAGGGCGGCGAGACCGACGAAGCTGGCCGCGAGCGAAAGAGCGCAGGTGACCGGATTGCGCCCGGTGACAACCATGAAGCCGAAGCCCAGGGTGATCAGTGCGAGCAGATAAAACAGCAGCGGAGGCATCACTTGAGTTCGTTCCACTTGTTCACCAGTCCCACACGCTGGCCGCCGATCTCATAGAGGCGCTTTTTGTCGTGAACCATTTCCTGGCGTGAGAGGCCGGTGATGGCGTAGTCTTTGCGCAGGAAAATGGCCTGCTCAGGGCAGACCTCCTCGCACATGCCGCAGTAGATGCAGCGAATCATGTCGATGTCGAACTCCTTGGGCCGTTTCTCGACCTTCGCCCATGGATCATCGCTCGGAATCTCGCTGGGGATGATCCTGATGGCCTTCGGCGGGCAGATGAACTCGCAGAGCTGACAGCTCACGCAGCGTTCGCGATCCTGCTCATCGGTGACGAGCGCCGGAGCACCGCGGTAGTAGTCGGGCAAATGCTCGTCCCACTTCTGCTCCGGGTATTCCATCGTCACCTTGGGCTTCTTCCCGGCGATCTGGAGGAAGGTCTTGATGCCATGCCCCACGGTGATCTTCAGGCCCTTCAGGAGCGTGGATATGAACCAGCGTTCATGCCAGGCAAGTTTGGGGCGTTGGACGGTGATGGTGGCCATGAAAAAGCAGGGAGCCGCAGGGAGAATCGGATTTGATTATCCGAGCGTCCCGCAGGGCGGCAACCGCTATTTGTGAAAAATTTCACAAGGTCCGGGCAGAATGGCATTTGCGGGCCACTCTCCCGGATTCACCCTATAATTGAGACACGAAAGCCCTTCAGACGGCCTGCAGGTTCATTTGGCGTCCTTTTTCTTCGGCGTGGTCTTCGCCTTGGCCGGAGCCTTCTTTTTCGGGGCAGGCTCTTCCTTGGCTTCTTTCTTCTCAGGCTGTGGGAAACCTGCCTTCGCATGCGCCACCATTTCAGCAAAGGTCGCTTCGCCGACGCCCTCGACTTTCATCACATTGGTCACGTCGGCAAACGGGCGTGCCTTTTTGATCGCCGCCGCACGAGTTTCGCCGACGTTGGGAATGGTCATCAACGCCTTGTCATCACCCTC
Organism: Akkermansia muciniphila; assembly: GCA_945882215.1. GTDB lineage: Bacteria > Verrucomicrobiota > Verrucomicrobiia > Verrucomicrobiales > Verrucomicrobiaceae > Prosthecobacter. The sequence goes on from CAMCWM010000071.1 coordinate 11,155, forward strand.
GTTCAGCAGGTCGAGCAGTTTGGTACGCTGGGACGGTGTGAGCGTCTTGGCGACGGCTTCTACCTTGGCGGATGGTTTGGCCTCCTCGGTGGCAGGAGCCTTGGGTTTGGCCGGGCTTTTCTTCTTCGGGGTCGTTTCAGCAGCAATCAGTGACAGGCTGAGCGCAAGGATAGTCAGTAGGGAGACAAGTGTTTTCATGGTATTGGTTAATAAAACGGCGCGCGGAGGCTATTCGTAAGCCGGTGTGATTGGCGAGAAAAAAGTACTGCCCGTCGAACTTTTCAAAGCACTCTCGTCACGCCGGATTGCCTAAATGCTCGACATTTGGCGGCGCTCCGCGCAAAATCATCACCATGAAGTCTTCCCATCGTTGGTGCATCGCCATCACACTGCTCCTGTCTCCATTCTCACAGGCTCAGACCACTGCACCTCCCACTCGTATCTGGACCAGCACGGATGGCCGCAAGATCGATGCCGCCTTCGTGGCCTTGGAAGGCGACGGCGTGAAAATCCGCATGGCAAATGGCAGCACTTTCACGGTCCCGCTGGCACGCTTGTCCGCCGAAGACCAGGCCTTTGCCAAAAGTCAGACTCCCGCCCCGCCAGCTTCTCCTTCACCCTCCGGCAGCCCCGCCGCCAGCACCACCTGGCCGCGCACGGTCTCTCTGGAGGACAAACCGGTGGTGACGGTGATCAAGGAAGACGCCGCCACCAAGGAGTTCATCTACCGTTCGCCACATTACGAGTTTCAATGCGATTCCAAGTTGGGCGCCAACGTGGTACGCGAATTCGGGCGCATGTTTGAGGCCACCTGGCTGATCAACAACCTGCTTCCACTGGACTTCAAACCCCAGCCCGAACCGTTGCGCGAGTTCTTCCTGGCGCGCCTGTTCACCGAAAAAGCGGACTATATGAAGGAAGGCATTGAGGGTTCGGCGGGCATTTATTCGCGCGGAAAGAAGGCCCTGATGGTCCCCCTCTCCAGCTTGGGGGTGAAGATGGTGGGCAGCCGTGTGTCATTGGAGAACGGCAGCGACCAGGACAACGTCGTGCTGATCCATGAAATCACCCACCAGATGATGAATCACTGGCTGAACAAGCTGCCCACATGGTACGTTGAGGGCGCGGCCGAATACGTCAGCATGCTGGAGTACAACAGCAATGGGCGCTTCAGCCTGATCGGTCTGAACCGCCAGTTGCAGAATTTCGCCGAAAGGAGAAACTATGCGGGTGGCGGCAAGAGCTACACCATGATCGACTTGGAGGAACTCATGACCATCGAAGGCGACCGCTGGTCGGCGGCGTTGGGCAAAGGCGGCTCCGCCAACGAAAACTACGGGTCCGCCGGACTGCTGACCTATTTCTTCTACCACCTTGATGGCAAAGGCGACGCTGCCAACATCATCGCTTACCTCCGCCAGGTGCAGAACGCGAAGAGCAACGAAGAAGAGCAGGCCGCCGTCAAAACCCACCTCCTGCGCGAACGCACCTATGCCCAGCTTGCCGATGAGGTGAAAAAAGCCCTCCGCAAAGAGGGAATCGACATCACTTACTTCCCTCCGGGCAAGAACGGTCCGGCAACGTCCACTAATTGAAACTGAGTCGGCCTCTCCCTTCAGTTGGGAAAGCTGCGCTTCATCCGCTCACCTTGCTGTGCCGTTTAAGCAGGAATGTGGATTTTTTATGGCGTTTCTAATTCATCTCGGCTAGAATAATCCCTCAATCAGGGAAATGACCAATTCTGACCGCATCCGCATCTTGATCGTCGAAAACGAGGGCCTCGTCGGCTGCGACATGGCCACATCCCTCGGCAAGCTAGGCTATATCGTCGTCGGCATTTGTGCCTCTGGGGAGGAGGCCTTGGAGCGTTTTGAAGAACTCCGCCCTGATCTCGTGCTGCTGGATGTTCACCTCGCTGGCCAGCTCGATGGCATCGACACTGCTCGTGAATTTCAGCGCCGCAGCCGTGTGGCAATCGTTTACGTCACCGCCTGTGCCGATCTCGACACCGTCGCTCGCGCACGCCAGACACATCCTCATGGCTATCTCTTGAAGCCTTTCAATCACGACGAGCTTCGTCTTGCTGTCGAAATCGCCGCCCAGCGACATCTCGAAGAAAATGAGCGCCAACGGCGTGAGCACAGTTATTTCGAAGCCTTCCAAAGCCTCGCCGATGGTGTCATCGCCGCCGATCTCTCCGGCGGTGTCGTGTTCATGAATCCCTCCGCAGCCCGTGCCACCGGCTGGAATGCGCAGGAAGCCGTCGGCCGCTCTCTGAACGAAGTCTTTCGTGTCTATCAAAGCACTGGTGAACCCGCCGACATCCTGCCAGCGGAGGCCGCTGCACAATCTGGTGAGCGCACCGTCTATCTCACCACCCGTTCCGGTGAACGGCTGCCCATCCAGGACCGCACCGCACCATTGCGTGATGCCCAAGGACAGCTCACCGGCCTCATCATTCTCTTCCGCTCAGCCACAGCGCAGGCACCGGCGGTCACGATTGAGGCAAACCGCAGCACCGCGCCACTCGTCGATGTCGTCGAAAGCATCTCGGATCCCCTCTTCGCGCTCGATGCCCGCTGGCGTGTGACGTATGCCAATGCCAGCGCCGTCCGCCTCTTCGACCGCCAGTTGTCCGACATGCTCGGCCTTTCGCTGTGGGACATCATGCCCTCCGCCACGCGTGAGTTGCATCATGAGGCGCTCGCTCATGCCATGCTGCATCGCGAGACGGTGAACCGCGAGCTCTACCTCGACGAAAAGCAGATCTGGCTCGAAATGCGCGGCTATCCCTTCGGAGAGGGTCTTCTCCTGCTCGTGCAGGATGTCACTGCTCGTCGCGAAGAAGCTGAACGCCGCAACCGCATCGACCGTCTCGAATCCCTCGGCCTGCTTGCCCGTGGATTCGCCCACGACTTCAACAACCTGCTCACCGTCCTGCTCGGCAACATTTCGCTCGCCGAAATGCGCCTGCGCAATGCCATCACGCTGCCTGAACTGCACACCGCCAAGCAGGCCACGCTTCAAGCGCAGAACCTTGTCCAGCAACTCCTCACCTTCGCCCGTGGCGGTGCGCCGATCAAAACGCATCTCCGCCTCGGCGATCTGATCGACACCTTCTTCACGCATCACACCCGGGCCACCCGCATCGAGTATCGCATCGAGGTGCAGCCCAATTTGCCGCAGATCGCCATTGATGGCGCCCAAGTCCGCCGTCTTTTGAGCAATCTCATCCGCAACGCTGAACAAGCCCAGCCCAACGGCGGTGAGATCATTGTGCGCTGCTTCGCTCCCGATCACGCCGAGATGTTCCCCGGTGAAATGGTCACGGACACCAACTTCCAGCCCTCCGGCCTTGCCATCGAAGTCGAAGACAAGGGCGAAGGCATCCAGCCCGACCACCTGACTCATATTTTTGAGCCTTACTTCAGCACGCGCAAAGCCGACAACGCCACCGGTCTCGGCCTCACCGTGTGCGAATCCATCGCCAAAGCCCACGGCGGCTCGCTCACCGTGCGTTCCGAGCCCGGGCGCGGCACCACCGTCCGCTTCTACCTCCCGCTCGATTCCGATGCCGAGGAAGCCGACGCCTTCGGCATCAGCAAAGTTTTCGACACACCGCCGGAACTCACCGCCGCCACGCCACGCATCCTGGTTCTCGAAGACGATCCTCTCGTTCGTTCGCTCATCGTTCGCAATCTCACCAGCAACGGCTTCGATGTCACCGAAAGCGCCGAAGGCAGCGACACCGTGCGCCTCTATCAGGAAAGCGTGAATCAAGGCCGTGCCTTCGATCTCGTCATCCTCGATCTCAGCATCCCCAACGGCATGGGTGGCATCCGCGCCATGGAAAAACTCCGCGCCATCGACCCCGAGGTCTTCGCCATCGTCTCCAGCGGCTATTCGGACGATCCCGTCATGGCCAATCCCGCCTCCTACGGCTTCGCCGCCGTGCTGCCGAAACCCTACGAGCCCGCCGACATGCTCCGCCTTGTGCGCAACATTCTGGCAACTCGCGGGATTCGTCGTGCGTCATAACACGCATGCGCGAACAGGACCTTCTCGACAAACTCCGCAAGATCGAGCGCCTCTACGCTGGTGCCACGACTCATGGCGAGAAAGAAGCTGCCGCCGAGGCCATCGCCCGCATCAAACGTCGTCTCGGTGAGGCCGCGAAGATCGACCGCCCTGTCGAATATAAATTCACCCTCGTCGATGGCTGGTCGCGAAAACTCTTCCTCGCCCTGCTGCGACGCTACGCGCTCAAACCCTACCGCCGCGCCCGTCAGCGTCGGAACACCGTCATGGTCAAAGTGCCGCGCAGCTTCGTCGAGGAAACCCTGTGGCCCGAATTCCTCGAACTCAGCGCGGTGTTGCAGTCCTATCTCGACGAAGTCACCGAACGCGTCATCTCCCAGGGCATTTATGCCGATGAGGGCGATGAAGAAGTGGTCGAAGATTTGGACTGATCCCACAGCAGTTTCATCGCGATCACGCCGAGCCACGGGGCCAAACCGGCCATCGCCATGCCCATGTCGAAGGACTTCGTCTCATCCACCATCCGGCCGAAGATCTTGTGCATCGGCGATGACACCGCCCACACCCAGGTGCTCAGTAACCCCGTGAGCCTGCCCACATGCCGGTCCGAAAGCTCCTGCACAAAACTGTAGTAGCAGGGAAACAAGGCCAGCGCCCCGGCACCCACGACGAGGATCGCGCCCATCAGCGGCCAGCCCTTCGGCAGCCACAGCAGCAGCACGCTGAACGACGTCATCACACACGCTCCCGCATACACCCAGCGGCGTGCGCCATGCGCCGAGATGGCAAACCGCCGCGCCAGCCACAGCGAGATCACCCCCGCTGCGATGCAGCCGATGTCCGTGCCGATGTAATAGGCCGAGTTGAACGTCAGCGCCTCTGTCTCCGAATAACCACGTCCTTCCTGCATGAACTTCGGCAGCCACACGCGGAACAGATGCCAACACGTCTGTGCGCCGAAGATTAAAATCGCCAACGCCCAGAAGCGACGGCCCAGCAGGATGTCCCACATGCCTTCACGTTTCGTCGGATCATCGGGGATCACCACATCCAGCTCCGTCTTGCGAATGGAGAGGAACCAGATCACCACCCAGAGCAATCCGATGCCGCCGATCACCTCAAACGCGAAACGCCAGCTCCTGATGTCGTCCGTCATTAGCCACAGCATCATCGGCGGCGTCACCACCGCGCCGATGGACGCGCCGCTTTGCAGCACGCTGTTGCCCATCGTTCGATCCTTCGGCTCCAGCAGCGCAAACGTCGTCTTCAACGCGCACGGCCAGTGCCCCGCCTCAAAAAAACCCAGCAGCACCCGGCACGTCAGCAGCGGCCAGTAGCCATCCGTGTGCGCCGAGGCGATCCCCATCAGCGACCACCCGCTTAACACGACCGGATACAGCCAGTATACGCGAAACCGGTCCGCCAGAAAGCCAAACACCAGCGACCCCACCGCAAACGCCCACCCAAACGCCAGCTCCATGTCTCCATACTGCTCCTGCGATAGATGAAACTCCTTCGTCACCCGCACCGCCGCGTTAGCCAGCGTTTGACGATCCATGTAGTTGATCGTCGTCGCCAGCAGCAGCAGGCCGCAGAGATACCATTTCCAGAGGGGTGAGCGGGAGGGTGAACTCATGTTGCTATGGTTGCGTTTTGTCTTCCTCCTGAGCGGAGCCGTGTTTCAAATGGAACCAGTATTTCTGACGCAGATTTTTTACCGGCAGCGGACCCCAGTAGCGGGAATCGAGGCTGTTGCCGGAATTGTCGCCCATCACAAAGAGATGATCGCGTGGAACGGTGACGCTGTCCTTCTCCAAGCGCATTAATGGCAGGTGCGTGATGCCCGCCGTATCAAAATACTCGCTCACGGGCCGGTCGTTGATGTGCAATATCCTGTCTTTGAACTCCAGGCGATCACCCGGCAGACCAATGACGCGTTTGATGAAAATGACAGGCTCTGGCATTTTCATGTATGGCGACTTGATGCCTGCAGTGGTGAAGGTGACGACGTCACCACGATTCGGCAGCTTGCCAAGGATGGAAAAGCCCTCGGCAATGATGTGATCACCTTTGCGGATGAAGTCAGCCATTCCGTTCGTGGGAACCGAATACGTCTTCACAAGACCAGTCGTCGCCAACATGACCCAAGCCGCAATCAAAACGGCCGCGAAGATACTCACGCCTATGGCGACAGTGGTAAGCCAGCGGCTCATGTTAACCCTCCCAGCTCCTTCCATCCCACACAATCACGCGCTCCAGCATCTTCACAACTTCCTCAGCGAAGCATTGAAACAGCACTTCGCCCTTCTCTGCCGTGGCAGAACGTGGATCGCCGACATGGCCGGGTTCGCTGCGGTCGGGCATGATCCAGCCGCGTGAAGCTGGCTCGAACGCATTGCCGAAGGGCACATCGCTGGTTTTTGTGAGATCGCCGACAAGCTCTGGGCGCAAGCGCAACACCATGCTGGTCTCCCATTCGCAGGCGTGGCCCATGACGCGTTGTTTGATGGACGGATCGCGAGTCCACGGCTCGGCGCCGAGGTTCCAGTAGGTGGCAAAGAGCAGCAGCAGGTCTTTGCGGTCGCGATACTTCTGCCGCGTCTCGAACACGGCCTGTTTGCCGGGAATGTCGTTGCCGCCGTGGCCGTTGAGGAAAACGAGGCGCTTGAAGCCATGGGTGATGAAGTTGTCCATCAGCCCGTTGAGCAGATCGAGATACAACCGCGGCTCTGCCGACAGTGTGCCCGGAAAATCCATGTGATGATGCGAATTCCCCAGCCAGGTGAGCGGCGCGATCAAAACACGCTCGCCCAGCGCCGCCTCGGTGCGGCAGATGAGTTCATTCGTCAGCATGCTATCGGTGAAGACCGGCATGTGTCGCCCGTGCTGCTCCAGCGCAGCGACGGGAAAGATGACAGGAGTGTTTTTATCGAGGGCGGCAACGGCAGGCCAGGTGAGGTCGGTCAGGAGCATGTAGGTAGAACGGACTCCCACGTTCGTTTTTGGCAGACTTGCAAGTTTGTCCTGAGCAGGAATCGTGTGCGGATGAATCTTGTGCCTCGTTTCCTGATGTGCGGGCTGACTGTTTTGGAGCTGGCCTCATGCGGCACTTCAAGACCGGAAGCGCCAGCGTTGCCCACCCTCGGATTCGTCAGTGAGGAGACCATTTCGCACGCCTGCCGTGAGCGCACCGTGCATCGCAGCGGCACGTCTGGCTTCGAGATTTTGCCGGGCGGTGAAGAATCTTATCTTGCGCGTCTGGCGATGGTGGAGGCGGCGCAGCGGACACTGGATGTGCAGTATTTCATCTGGAAGGATGATGTCGTCGGTACGGTCTTCGCCGATCGTCTGCTGGCGGCAGCGGACCGTGGTGTCCGCGTCCGACTGCTGCTGGACATGGCCGTGGGCGCTCAAAAAGAAGTGAGCAGCGCGGCGCTGGCCGCGCATCCAAACATCCAGGTGGGCTTCTTCAATCCGATGACCGATCTGAAAGGCATCTTTGCGGGCAATCCGATCCCGGTGATCGGAGAAATCGACCGCATTCAAAGCCGCATGCACAACAAGCTCATGGTGGCGGACAACACCATCGTCATCGGCGGCGGACGCAACCTGGGCGACACCTACTTTGGCATTCACCACAAGCGCAACATGCGCGATCTCGACTTCATCGCTGTCGGAGCGGTGGTGCGTGATTCGTCGAAGTCGTTCGAGCTTTTCTGGCGCTCGCCACTGACACGCATCGACGATCAGGCCAAGGTCACCGACCACGAACGCAAGGAGCTGCAGAAACTGCGTGATCACATCGCCCGCAAGAAACGTTCGCTCGCCCGGAGGAACGGCTGCCCCTTCCCCATCTCGTTGAGCCGCGCGGAGTCCCTCAAAGTCCTGCGCCAGATGAGCGGCCGCATGATCTGGGCGGACTACGAATTTGTGTCCGATCCGCCGGAACGCATGCTGCGGCAGACTCGTGTCACCTCCCCCGTGGGCCATCAGGTTGAGGGTGCCCTGCGCGATGCCAGATCCGAGGTGGTGATGCATGCCGCCTACTTCATCCCGCAAAACGACACGCTCGAACTTCTGCGGCGGATTTCCGCCCGTGGCGTCAACGTGCAGGTGCTCACCAACTCTCTCGCCTCCATCGACGGGCTCCCGGCCATGGCAGGCATCGCCAACCGGCGCCCGGATGCTCTCGACACCGGCATCGGTCTTTATGAACTCAACTCCCGTGCGCCATCACGCAGGGATTACATTCACGTCAAACGGCTCACGCCCATGGGGATGCACACCAAAGGCATCGTCGTGGACGACCGCGTCTCCTTCATTGGCTCCTATAACATGGATCCGCGCTCGAAGTACATCAACACGGAGAACGGCGTGATCATCCAGAGCCCCGCCCTTGCCTCGCGATTGAAGTCCTACCTCCTCGAAGACCTGCAACCCACCCACTGCTGGCACATCACGCGCACCAGCAAGGGTTCCATCCTCTGGTCAGGCCAGCGACCCGACGGACGGAACAAGGTGCATCACACCGACCCGCACGCGCCGCTGAGCCGCCGTGTGGGCTACTGGTTTTTCCGGATGATGCCGTGGGAGGACTTTCTGTAGCGCAGATCAGCGCACTTCCTCGACCTTGATCGAGTGCGTGACGGGTTTGATCTGCTTACGCACGTTCGCGTCCATCTTGGCATGCTCGTCCGCGAACTTCTTCTTCAGCTTCGCCAGCGCGGCAGCCACCTTGGGCTCCTCGGCGGCTTCAGCGGCCACGACGCGCATGTGTGTGACGAAGCTTTTGATCAGCGTCGTCTCGTAGGTCTGCTTCAGGCCGATCGCGTTGATCAAACCGGCAAACGCGGCATCAAACGGCGTCTGCGTGAACTCGGCGGCGAGATTGACACCCGCTTCGAGCTGCTCGCGGCTGAACTCCTTGCTCTGCGCTCCCCAAGTGACCTTCGCCTTCGCGGAGCCGAGGTTCTTCACCTGTAGCGTGAAGCGGTTGAGATCCTGATTGAAGCTGGTGAACGGCAGGATGCTGCGATTGCTGCCCGCCGCTTTCGGATCGGCGTCGAAGCAGAACGGCCACTTCGAACTCTCCAGCTCCACGCTGCCGCCTTGAGCACTCTTAACGACGTGACCGCTGCTCGCCGTGCTTTGTCCCTTCAAATCCACCGTGATCGTGCCGATCTCACCATCAAAGCCCAGAGCCTTCAAAAACGCCTGCGCCATGAGGAGCTGACCCGCAGGTGCCGGATGGAAGCCATCACCGCCAAAAGGGCCGTAGCCTTTGCCAAGCGCCGCTTTCGACTTGGCAAGAGCGCTCATCATTGTGTCATGCACGTTCGCAAACGGCTGCTTGTTCTCCTCCGCGAGTTTCTTCGCGATGTCGCGAAGCTGCGCGAGGTTTTCGTTGTAAAGCTCGCCCTTGATCGTCGGACGCGTGAAGAAATCAGGATCAACGCCGCCCGGTGAACCCACCGCCACCAACTTCACACCGACCTTGCCGAACCCGGCCAGGATGGCGCGCATGTTCTTTTCATATTCAGCGCCGATCTCAGGCACGTATGCCTTGTAGCTGCCGTCGTTCATGCCGTAACAGGTCGTCGCGACGTTCGGATTGAACACCGCGAGGTCATTTTCAAGCCGCGCCGCGAATCCACCTGCCCGCTCGCCGCTCCAGCCAAACTGGAACACCTTGATGTCACTCCTGCCGGTACAGGCCAGCAGGTAGGCCTCGATGTATTTGGAATAGATCTTCTGCTCCGTGATGCTGTCGCCGATCACGGCGACACGGGCATTCGGGGGCAGCAAAGATTCAGCACGCAGGCTGACGACGGCGACGAAGATGGAGAGAAGCGGAAGAATGCGCATGGCGATGTTCATACCGCCAAAAAGCAGGCGTTCTGGCAAGGATTTGTTTTTCTGGCAATGCACAGACCGGAATCGCGTTTGGAGCCACATGAACCGGCTTGTTCTTGCTCTCCTGCTCCTTTGCGACCTTCTACGCGCTGAAACCGCAGTCAGCATCCAGGGCGAGGATTTTTTCATCAACGGCAAGCCGACCTATGCTGGACGCGAATGGCAGGGACATCGCGTCGAAGGCCTGCTCATGAATTCGCGCATGGTTCAGGGCATTTTCGATGATCGGAATCCGGAGACCGTGAAGAACTGGGCCTATCCGGACACGAACAGGTGGAGTGCGGGGCGCAACACGCGCGAATTCATCGCCGCGATGCCGAAATGGCGGCAGCACGGCCTGCTGGCCTTCACGTTGAACCTGCAAGGCGGCTCGCCCTACGGCTACTCGAAGGACCAGCCGTGGCACAACTCCGCCATCAATGACGACGGCATGGTGCGCGGCGATTACCTCATGCGTGCGGAGGAAATCATCAAGAAAGCCGATGAACTGGGCATGGTGGTGATCCTCGGCGTGTTTTACTTCGGCCAGGATCAGCGCTTGCAGGACGAGCAGGCCGTCATCGCCGCCGTCGATGCCACCACGCGCTGGGTTCTCTCCAAAAACTGGCGGAACGTGCTCATCGAGATCAACAACGAAGCCAACGTGAAGTACGATCACGCCATTCTGAAGCCGGGTCGGGTGCATGAACTGATCCAGCGGGTGAAAGGCATGACGACGGTCGATGGCCGCCGCCTGCTCGTCGGAACGTCCTTCGGCGGCGGCGCGGTGCCGACCCCAAACGTGATCAAGCATTCCGACTTCCTGCTCATTCACGGCAACGGCGTCAAAGGCCCCGACGGGATGCGGAAATTCATCGCCAAGGTCAAAACCGCCCGCGGCGAACGCCAAATCCCCATTGTCGTGAACGAAGACGATCATTTCGACTTCGACCAGCCGGACAACAATTTCACCGCCGCCGTGAAGGAACACGTCTCCTGGGGTTACTTCGACTTCCGCATGAAGGACGAGGGCTTCGATCACGGCTATCAAAGCGTCCCGGTCAACTGGGGCATCTCCAGTGCGAGGAAGAAGGGTTTTTTTGAGCTGCTGAAGACGATCACAGTTCCGTAGAACGAGTTTTCCAACTTGTTCATCGCACCATGCTCTCCGCCTGCGCGAGCACATCAGCAAACGGGATTCGTTCGAGCAAACCGAAGCTCGGATGCCTGCCGAGGCGTTCGCGACTGGTCGCAGGACTGGTGAGGCCGCAGAGGAAGCGGGCGAGCTGACGTGACGACCGCAGCGCGGCTTTACGCTCGGCAATGACTTCGTGGATGGCCGCGACATGCTCGACGGTAATCGGCGGCGGCGCGGATTGGGGGATGTCGCGCGGTAAATCGTCCGTGAGGCCTTTTTCGCGTTCTTTGCAACTCGTGCAGGTGCCGCAGTCAGTCTCCATCGTCTCACCGAAGTAGTTAAGCAGCCATTTCGTGAGGCAGCCACGATGCTGAGCGAGTTCGAGCACTTGGCGCAGGCGCTCGACATCACGTTTCTCGCGTTCGGCGAAGAGCTGCTGCATCTTTTTCGTGATTTCCTTGGGATCACGACGATGTGCGTCTTCGGCGAGGCGATACTTCTGGCGGCTGCCGCTGGGCTTGAGTTCGATGTCGCCCGATTCTTGGAGCCAAGTGAGCGCTTTGAGCACGCGGTCGCGTGGTTCGCTGAGTTCGGTGGCGGCTTCGTCGGGATTGAGCGTGATCCATTTCGTGCCGCGCTTGCCACATTGAAACAGACTGCGCAAAAACGCCTGTCGCTCGGGTTTGTGGCCGGAAAGGATGCGCTGCTCGGGCTGGATGAAGCGGAACTGGTAGCTGGCGTAAAAAGAGCCGAGCGGGCGCAGGATGCCGTCGAGTTCGAGGTTCGTGATGACCGTTTCGATGACAAGCGGACGAATGTCGGTGGCATGCGAGAGGTCGTACATCGAGATGTCGAACTCGCCGCCTTGCAGCAGCAGATGGTCGAGAAGCTGACGGATGGCCTGCGGGGTGGGCGTGTCACCAAAGGTGAAGTTTTCGAGCACGATGCAGTCGTCAGCACACGCCAGCATCTCGCAGACGGACGTTTTGCCATCGCGACCGGCGCGGCCAGTTTCCTGCGAGTAGTTTTCGAGCGTCTTCGGCAGGTTGTAGTGATAGACGGCGCGGATGTCGGCTTTGTCGATGCCCATGCCGAAGGCAATGGTGGCGACGATGACATCCGTCTGCCCGTTCATGAACGCATCCTGCGCGGCGTGGCGATGTTCGTCGGGCAAACCGGCGTGGTAGGCGAGGGCGTTCACGCCATTCTTCTGCAAATGCGTGGCGACGTGCTCGGCGGTGTTTTGCAGCGTCACATAGACGATGGAAGGCACCTTGCGCTTGAGCAGCAGCTTGGTGAGCACAGGCAAACGCTGCTGCGCGGTGCAGGGCGTGATGCGGAAATGCAGATTCGGGCGCAGGAACGAGGTCTGCACATGATCCGCCTGCTCGATGCCAAATGCGCGTCGAATATCCGCTGCAACCGAAGGCGTGGCCGTGGCGGTGAGCGCGAGCACGGGCTTGATGCCAAGTTCTTTGGCTACAAGCGCCAGACGCAGGTATTCCGGGCGGAAATTGTGGCCCCACTCGGAGATGCAGTGCGCTTCATCGACCGCCATCATCGAGATTTTGAGGCGCTTGAGCCGCTCGACGAAGTTTTCATTCATGAGCCGCTCCGGGGCGATGTAGAGCAGCTTCAACGTGCCGTTGCGCATGTCTTCAAAGACTTGAGCCGCCTCATCCGCTGAGAGCGATGAATCCAGCCGTGCCGCCGCGATGCCACGCGCCCGCAGCGCCTGCACCTGGTCTTTCATCAGTGCGATGAGCGGTGAAATGACCAGCGTCACGCCGTCCATGAGCAGCGCTGGCAATTGGTAGCAGAGCGATTTGCCCGCGCTCGTCGGAAACAACGCCAGTGCGCTTCTTCCAGCCAGTAATGCCTCCATCACCTGCTCCTGGCCGGCACGAAAGGCCTTGTGGCCGAAGTGCTGTTTGAGGGTGGCGTGGAGATCGTGAGGCATGCGGCACTCATGGCACATTCAGGCTTCTGCCTGCAATGCAAACCTCACCCCATTCGTTCTCTCGTGACCATGAAGACAATCCTGCTCTCCCTCCTCGCCCTGTCTGCCGCTGCTTTCGCGGCTGACGAAGGCTTCAAGCCGTTGTTCAACGGCAAAGACTTCGCCAACTGGGTCGTGCCCGAAGGTGACAACGGCCACTGGAAGGTCATCGACGGCGTCATTGATTACGACGCATGCAGCGAGGCTCCGGGCAAGGACAAGAACCTGTGGACGGCGAAAGAATACGGCGATTTCACGCTGAAGATCGACTGGCGGCTCAAACAGACCACCGGTCTCTACGACATGCCGGTCGTTTTGCCCGACGGCACACACAAGCTCGATGAAAACGGCAAGGAGATCAAAATCCCCACACCGAACGCTGATTCCGGCATCTACCTGCGTGGCCAAGGCAAATCACAGATCAACATCTGGTGCTGGCCGGTCGGCTCCGGCGAAGTCTATGGCTACCGCATGGACAAAACGATGCCTCCCGAAGTCCGCGCTGGTGTGACTCCGAAGGTGAAAGCCGACAAGCCCGTGGGCGAATGGAACACATTTGAGATCACGCTGAAGGGCGACCGTCTCACTGTGGTGCTCAACGGCCAGACCGTGATCGAAAACGCCCAGCTCCCCGGAGTTCCCGAGAAGGGCAAACTCGGCCTCCAGCATCACGGCGGTAAAAATGCGAAGACCGGCGAACT